>JABMPG010000318.1 GCA_013203855.1 bacterium | reverse complement strand
GCGTGTCGGTTTGCGGGCCATGGAACTCTCCTTAGCGGCCTGGGCCGCTGCTGATATTGTCAGGAGAATCCTACCCGCAAACCGACCTCCGTTCTATCTGGACCTGTGGGACGACACTGAATCGAGTTCAAAGTTTGGAATCTGCTCCGAATCTTGAACTTCAAACCTTGAGCATTAGAGAAACGGAATCAGATATGGCCGCCAAGAATGCAATGAACAAGCCTTTGACCTACAAGTCCGCCGGGCACGACCTGGACCGCAGCGATGCCATCATCGCTCGGCTCAAGGAGCGACTGCCTCATATCGGAGGATTCGGCGGGACCTTTCCCTTCCCGATAGGCCGCTGGGAGAGCCCGGTTCTCGTCTCGGGAACCGACGGCGTCGGGACCAAAGTGTTGGTCGCGATCCAGTCGAAGAAACATGACACGCTCGGGATCGATCTCGTGGCGATGGTGGTGAACGACCTGGTCGTGCTCGGTGCGAAGCCGCTTTTTTTCCTGGACTATATTGCCGCCGGCGAGCTCAAGCCCGATGTGATCGACGGCCTCGTCGGAGGGGTCATGGCCGGGTGCGAGCAGGCGGGTTGCCAACTTCTGGGCGGCGAGACAGCCGAGATGCATGGTCTCTACGAAAAGGGCCACTACGATCTTGCGGGCTTCGGTGTCGGCGTCGTGGAACGGCGTAAGATGATCGACGGCCGGAGCATCAAACCCCGCGACGTTGTGATCGGGCTGGCGTCGAGCGGGCTGCATTCAAACGGATATACGCTGGCCCGCGCCGTTTTCGATCGGGCGAAGATCACTCCCGGCCGCCGTGTGAAGGAACTAGGAACCACGGCCGCCGAGGCCTTGCTGACCCCGACCCGGATCTACGTGCCTGTGATCATGGACCTGGTCAAGCGCTACGTGATCAAAGGCATGGCCAACATCACCGGCGGCGGGCTGCCAGGGAACCTAAACCGGGTCCTGCCCTCGAATTGCGACGCTGAGATCGACACCGCTTCCTGGGACCGTCCCGCCATTTTCTCCTTCATGCAGGAAAGAGGGCCGGTGGCGGAAGCAGAGATGTTCCGCACGTTCAACATGGGCATCGGCTATACCCTCGTGACGAACGAGCGTGAAGCGGGCCGCGTCCTGAAACGGGCGGAGAAATTGGGGTGTCCCGCCTGGAGAGTCGGCAAGATCATCAAGGGCACTGGAAACGTGCGACTGGCCTGAGACTGGCGGAGTTTCTCAAAGTATAGTGCCAGTGGGATGGCGGCGTGTTCATCTATCGAGCCGATAGGATCGGTTCACCCACTTCCTTTGCCATGGCTGAGCCGCATTGGCCAAGAGGGGCTGTGTTACAGATGAATGTATAGAATCATCCGCGTGAATTCTTGCTCAATGGAGGCCATCGCCTTCGGAGAGAGTTCGAGCGGGAGACCTATCGGGACAGACGGGACAAGACGGCATTGAGCATCTGGTCGGCGGCGGCGCTGAAGGCGGAGTTCCATTCATGCTCCCCCTCGACCTCCAGATCGGTCACGGCCACTCCCGCGTTCTTGAGACGCTGCACGTCCTTCCGCCACTGTTCTTGTGAGTAAAGACGGTCGTCCCGGCCCCTCCCAACCACGGCGCGGGAGAGTTTTCTCAGATCCGAGACGGGCAGATCCTCGGGCACGTCTCCGCCGAGAAGAATGACTCCGGCGCAGCCCGAACGCCCCAGAGCGGCGGTCCGGCAGACCATTGCGGTGCCCTGGGAAAAACCGGCAAACACCGGCGGACGCATTAGACGCCGCTCCTTCTCCAAACGATCCAGCACGTTGTCCACGTATCTTACATTCTGCCGAATCGCCTTATCCCGGTCAAGCTTCGTCATCCACGACGCGCCGACCCGGTGCTTGAGAAGATAGAAGGGATGGAGGGCCTGAACGGAAACCAGCAGCCATTCTTGAGCGGCGGAAATGGAGGTGAGACGGTTCATCTGGGCCTCGGCTAACTCACCGTAGCCGTGAAATCCGCACAGGACGGGCCAGGGAGGCGGACCGGCGGGCATTTTGAGGAGAACTCGGCCTTCAATCTGAACCGGAATGTGAAGGACCTGAAGGGGCTTATCGTTCATTGGACCCTCCGCGGGCCGGCTCATCTCTGCAAGTCGAGTTGGAGAAAAAGGCGGGCTTCGGAGTACTTGCTCATCGGGCGGGCCTCGCCCTGGATGTTCATTTCTTTGAGGCTGCGCACTGCAACGTCGCGGATCCGGGTCTGGTCCGCGAAAAAAGCCTCGCGAATGGCGAGGAGTTTCGGGGCGTGGGTCTGGTCAATTCGACTATCGAGATTGGTCGAGACGTTGCGCTCGAACTCGATCTCGATCTCGTAGAAGACGCCCGAGGGCGCGGGTCTCGGCCAGACCTCATACCAATTGCGCAGGAGGTACTCCATATAGGGTCGGCCTTCGTAGACGTAACTGCGGTCGATGGACAGGATAAAGGCCTGCTCGGGATTCGGACCGCTGCCATATGGAGTCGGGATGTCCAAGTGCATCCTCATGCGGGTGGTGTTGACGACGACCCGGGGTTCAAAGCGGACGTTTTCCTCAATCCCTCGGCTCAAGAGAAACCGGCCCAGATCCTGCCCGGGGGTCATGGTCTCGTCCTGAAACATGCCCGTCTGAATGATCGGCAGATAGTCCTTGGGATACCAGGGAGGCGGCGGCGGGGGGTTGAGTTCGGAGAAGGGAGCAGACTCGATCCGGAACTCGAAGCGTGCTTCGCTGACCGTGCTGCGGCCGTCCCCGATCTCGGCGCGATCGACCTTCGACTGGACTTCGCACCGGTAGGGGAATTCGCGCGGGACGGTGGGGTTGCGCTCGTGGTCGTCGAGTTTGTTCAGGCTCTCGAAGCGATGCCTGAGGCGGTATGAAATGGCGTTGTCGAACGCGATATCGTCCCGCGTATCGAGATAGATGTCACGGGCAATGAAGGCCATCGGATCGCGGGCAATGTAGTATTTGCGACCGAGGAGTTGCGGCACCTGCCAGTCCTCATGCTCCACCTCCGCCTGGAGCGATTCGTAGACCAGCATCTGCAAATCCCGAAGGTACTCATTAGGATTGACGCCCGTGAGAGTGGGCAGGATGAGCCCGACCTTGAACTCGCGCTCGATGCGGGGCGGAGTGCCCTGCGCCTGGGATGCGGCCAGTTTCTGAGTCTCGAACACCGGCAAGGACTTGCCGTCTCGGGAAGCGAAGAAGATCATCGCTCCCGCGAGAAGCGCCACGCACAGAGCCAGAAAGATCAGGTCACGGGCCGAGGGTTTCCTCATTGGACGTCCATGTTATGGATAGCGCTGAGAATGACCACCTGTTCGATAGCGTCGGAGCTGGACAGCTCGTTCAAAAGGCCTTGGACGTTTTCGTCCTCGGCCAGCCGAACGCTGTAGATCACTTCACAGTCGCGCGTCCGTCCCATGTGCATCTCGACCAGGGAGTGGGAGTAGCAGTGCTTTTCGAGGATCTTGTCGAAGAAGTCGCTTCCCTTCTCCAGTAACTCGCGAGTGGCGAAGATCTTGAGCAGGACCTGGCCGCTTCGCTGGGGCCCGCCGAAGCGGGTCATGTACATGAGGATGCTCACGATCACGGTGGCGAGGACGCCGATGGTGGCGATCTTGTAATGTCCTGCCCCGCAGGCGATACCGTTTCCGATGGCCAGGAAAAGGAACATGATGTCCTTGATATCCTTGATTGGCATACGAAAACGGATGATGGCAAGGGCGCCCATGAGGCCAAATGCGCGGGCGAGGCTGTTGTCGATGACCATCAGGACGGTGCATACGATCATAGAGATCATGATGATGCCGACGACCATGCTGTAGGAGTAGGCGAATGCTTTGTGGACGCGGCGATAGGTGAGGGCAACGATAACGCCGAGAATGAAGGCGGCAGCCAAACGAAGTCCGATCTGGGCGGTTGTCAGATCGATATGGCCGATGCCGCCGGTCAGTTGGCTCAGTGGATCCATGTTTCTCTCGTTTCGTGAAAGTAGTGGCGGGCCATGGCCATGCCGTATTTCGAAATCGATTCCTGACGCAGGTTCAGGTCCTTCATGGCCACGTCCATCCATAGCGGATAGTGGTGATCGGACTTGATCTCGAGGATGACGGGACAACGCCAGCGGGACAGGTTCAGGGGCCGGACCCGGTGGTGCATCGGCTCGAAACCGTTGGCCGAGCAAGCCTGGAGTTCATCATCGAAGGTGACGCGCAGGCCGGGGTTGTGCCGGCCCACGAGAGCCACCCGGCGATAGGCAATCCAGATCATGGGGAGGAGTTGGCAGGCCCGGTAGCCATAGAGAAACTCTTTGTTGACGGGCGATTCGTCTCGCAGGAGCAGGTCCTCGACCTGGCGGAAATCGGCTGGGTCGAGGGCGATCCCTGTGCGCGCCTTGCGTATAAAGGCGTTGTACTTCTTCTTGACCTCGAAGAACACAGTGGAGGGGTCGTCATCGTAGAACCGGACCCGGTATTTGCGGCGTTCGAGGTCGCCGTTGTACTTTTCGCCGTAGGTCATCAGGTCGCGCGATTCCATGTAGAGACTGATGATCCTGTAGGTATGATCCGGGCCGCTGTGGGGGTCGTAGTCCATGAAATGGAGGAGATAGTCGAGAAAACCGCCCATGGTTCGGCGGTCGGTCCAGAACTTGAGTTCGTAGCGCTTGAATTCTTCGGGAACATCGGGGTCGGGCACGGTCCGTGGAGATCTCGGATCGTCCTCCGGCTGGCAATACGCCTCCCCTGTCGAGGGCGATGGCTCCCAGATCTGGGCGGGCAAGGACGGTAGGAACGGCAGAAGTTTTTCGAGGCGCATGGGGTTGACTTAAGGCCAGTATCACGGGCCGGACCAGGGGCAAATCCGACCATTTCACGACTGTCTTTGATAGCATGAGAAGGGGGAAAGCGCCACTGATTTCAGGGGTAGATGGTTTTGCAGATCGATTGGCGGGGCCTCCAAAGTATAGAAGCCTTGGACTGCAGCGGATCTTGGTATCGAACCGATGGATCGGTTCAGGCGCCTTGGCGCGCGTGGCTGTCGGGCTTGGACTTGACTGTTGGGCGGGGCGCCGTTAGGATCGTTGGGTCTGCCGGACGCCGGCAATACGCGAGAAGGAGTTTCGACTATGCCCGATTGTCAGAATGTGCAGAAGAATATGAAGCAGTGCAACTGTTCCTATGAGCCTTGCCCGCGCAAAGGCGCGTGCTGCGAGTGTCTGCATTTTCATCGCCAGATGGGGGAACTGCCTGCCTGTTATTTTTCGGATCAAGCCGAACGGACCTATGACCGTTCGATCGCGCACTTCGTCAAGCTGAATTCCTGACGGGTCGATGTCATCCATGGGGGTCACGGAATCTCAGTATCCTGAACGGGCCGACCGCGCCGAACCCGCGGCCCGTTCGCTTTCCCGCGCGTTTCTGATCATGGCGATGGTGCCGGTCGTGGTTTTCCTTCTTCCCCTTGCGCTTTATCTGAAGACTCTCTGTCCGACGATCTATCCCGGTGACGGTCCGGAGTTGACGGCAGCGGCGTGGGTGCTGGGCGTGCCCCATCCGACGGGATATCCGCTTTTCATGGTTCTGGGGTGGGCTTTTCAGCATGCGGGGTTGGGATCGGCGGCTTTCAGCCTGAATCTTCTGTGCGCAATTTTTGGCGCTTTGGCGTGCGTGGGTGCCTATCTGCTAATCCTCGAGGTGTGGCGGGTACTGGTTCGACTCAAGGGAGAGGGCGGTGTTTCTTACTATCTGCTGGCCGGATCGGGGGCGCTGGTTCTGGG
>JABMPG010000317.1 GCA_013203855.1 bacterium | reverse complement strand
CTTTCTCTGGCCTTTTCGCGGGGCGTGTGGCTTGTTTGGATTGATGCTGGGTTGAGGGGCTTGTGTGGCGGTGTGGGCGATGGTCGCAACCGCCGGGTTCGTGCGCGGGGCATGCGAGGACCTTCAGCGAATGGAGAAAGCGTTTTCACCTCGCCCCGGGTCAGCGATTGTTTGACCGGATTGTCTTCGGGTTTCCAACCCGCGCGCACGATGCGGTCCGCGCGAACGCCCTCCTGCCGGTCGCTCTCGCTGAGCGGGGCTCCTCGATCGTTTCATAGACGACGTTGTCTCGAACAGGGTCCACGAAGGAACTGCCAGCGTTGAGGATTTCCGCCATGAGATCGAAACAGAAATATCCCCGGTCGGTGGCGCAGAACTCGTCATCGTGCAGTTTGCGCTTGGGGTCTGGGCAGCGGTCATGCAGCGGCGCCAGCAGATCCATGATCCGCCTAGGCGCGGAGTCTATTTGGGATTGAGTCAGTGACGCGTTTGTGTGCTGATACGAACACACCGAAGTGCCGCCCGAACCTGGAAGGGGGAGATCGCGCCACAGCAGGCGCGTGAAGCCCCCGGAACACAAAGATTTATGCGGGACCAGCCCCCAAGTCCCGGCAGCAGCAAGAAATCGCCTCTCCGCCGAGCCCCCACGCGCACCACCTCGTCTCACCCGTGAAGGATCGAGGGAGTCCGAATATCAGAGGAGTTCGCTTGACGCTGGGGGGGGCAGAGCGCAATAGTGAGAGCGTTGCATTTAGTGCTTTCCGAGGGACTGTTTTCGAGAACTATATTTTGAATGGCTTTTCAGATATGCAAGTGTCTGTGGATGGGACGTTGGGTTTAGTACCTCTCGGGAAGATCTGGACCATTCTTGCTTAATACGCATGGGGATCTATGGGAGGAACAGACATGAGAGGAATGACCAGGAGTATTTTCGTGGCAGTCTTGTGGGGATTGATGGCCTTGGGATGGGCCATTCCCGAGGAGGCGCAGCAGATCGTCGAGGATTTTGTCGGTGGGGATCCTAGCGTCCAACTGATTGACGATAGCGGGGCGGGAAACGAAGCGACTTGGGTCATGCCCCGTTCCGGGTTTCGCTGGGGTGGGTACGATGTCTACACGGGGCCTCAGACCAACCGGGGAATCGGTGTCGGGGCGAGAACGGGCGCCAGTGATCTGGTTTTCTATTATACGACGACGGCAGCGGGGTCCTATGCCTATACGGTGTTTTCTCAGGCGGGGACGGGCGAGTCGAATATGTATGTCGATCTCTCGACGCCGGAATCTTTTATCGAGCATGTCGTGACGAAAAGCGATGTGGATCCTTCGACCCTTACGGCGATCCGGCACATGATCCGGGTCCGGGAGGGAGAGGCGCGCAGCTGGTATGTGTCCGATCCGGTTACCTGGGGCCCGGTCGATGGCTTCACGACGACCAGCTTCGTGTCGGGTCTGAGTTGGTACGCGGTTGATCTCGCCGATAGCGCGAATCTGAATCTTCTGGCGGGGGGGGACGAGGGGGCGATCGCCTTTGCTTTGGTGGAATCCGCGCCGGACTTGGCAATGGTGGATGGCGGCGGGATTTACGTGGACTTTGCCCGGGACAACTGGGAGGCCATGTTCAGTATCGAGCGGATCACGTGGGCTTCGCGTGGAAATCTTCCGGCCGGAACGAGCTGGCAGTTAGTCTATGAGGACGAGTTTGACGGCACTTCGCTGGACTGGTCGGAGTGGGGCGTGGAGAACAGTTCGCCCTCGCATATTGATTCCAGCCGGTGGGTAGAGAACATCGAGGTGCATGACGGGGTTCTGCATCTTGTGTCTCACAAGGAGCAGCGTGGGGGTAAGGAGTGGACCACTGGCCACGTTTGGACGCGGGCTTTCAGGAAGCAGGAGGGATTCTTCGAGGCAAGCTGTCGTTATGCACCGGGAACCGGCCTTAACAACGCCTGGTGGCTTTTTGAGCCGGGCTATTTCGAGTTTGACATCAATGAGGGCCACTATCCCGATGAGATCAACATGAACTATCACTGGTGGGAGGGGGCGCATCAGAGCTGGGGCAGTTCCGTG
>JABMPG010000316.1 GCA_013203855.1 bacterium | reverse complement strand
CCCGCCGCGTCGCGGATGGCTCCGAGCCCCATCCGGAAAGCTTGGGCCGAGGTTTTCGTGGGATCGTAGCGGCGCGTTTCGGCCATGGAATGGCCGAGGAAGTCGATCTTGATGTAGTCGTAGCCCCACTCGTGGAAGACTCGGTGGAAGGTTTCCTTGAGAAAAGAGAGGACCTCGGGGTGGGTGAGGTCGAGACCGTAGATGCCGCCGGGGTTGACGAATACGTCCAGATCGCTGCGCTTTTCGGATTTCTGAAGCAGCCAATCGGCGTGATCTTGGGCAAGGTTACTCTCCGGGGCAACCGAGAAGGGCGCGAGCCAGAGCCCGGCCTTGAAATCGAGACTGTGGATTTCATCCGCGACGTGCTTCATGCCCTGCGGGAACTTGGCCCCGGGCGTCCAATCGCCCCAGTGACGCGGCACGCCCGGCTCGGGCAGGTTCCAGCCGTCATCGATCTGGATGACCTTGATGTGTTTCCTCAGGGGCGATTCAGCGAGGATGCGTGTGTTTTCGAGGATCGCCTCCTGGGTTTCGAAACCGTAGTAGCGGTACCAACTGCACCATCCGGTCATGGTATCTTCAGGCCCGGCAGGGGTAATGGCGTTCATGGCGCGCCCGCTTTCGCGCGCATAGGCGTCCATGAGAGCGGCGAGTTCGTCGCCCCACCCGAGGCAGTAGGGTGACGGTTCGAGCGTGCGTCCCGCGTTCAGGGCGATCCCTTCACGTCGGACCACGCCGGACAAGCCGAGAACTGCCAAGGGGCCAGTCTGGGCATGGGCCTCGTACATGGCGTCATCGGGTTTCAGGAAGCCAAGCACGAGAGCGCCGGCGCCGCGTTGATTGGTGAGACCGATGACGGTGTGGGAGTTGAAGTGAGGGCCCAGTGGCTGGAGCCCGGCGAAACTGGCCATCGTGGTGCCGTGGGCGAGCACGCGGTCCAGGGTGGGGATGGCTTCGATGGTCTGGCTTTCGAGGATGCGCATGGAGTCGAGAGGCAGATCCTCTTCTCCCTTATTGGTCAGCTGTGTCGTGATGTGGATGAACCCGTCGCACGGACCGGAGCCGATATTGTGCAGGACGGATATTTTTTTCTCGTAAGAGAACACGACCTGAATACGGGCAGGGGTATTCGTGACCTCGGCGGCCGTGGGGTCCAGTTTCGCGCCGTCCGGGAGGACCAATGCGGTGCGGCAGTGGATAAGGCTTACGCGGCCGGGAACATAAAGGCTCACGCTGTTTTCGTGCGGAATCAGCCGCCAGCCGTTTCCGATGTCAGATGATTGGGTCGTGTCGCTCCTGGGCATATGTTTGACGCTCCTCGTGAAGTGGGGTGCCGGGCTTTCGATTTCCCGGAAACAACCCGTGCATCGCCATATTCGGGAAGGCGGTCGTAAAGATCAAGCGGAAGATTCAGTGGTGTATGGCAGAATACACAGCGGGACCTTGAGGCACGGTCGGGGGCGACTGTGCCACTTACGGATCAGTGTCCACGGCGTTGCCTCTCAGGGCAGCAAAAAGAGGACGGCAGGACCTCTGGGGGGAGAGGTCCTGCCGTCCTTGGCGCCCCGTGGTGGCTGGGCAGGGGCTACTCTGATTTCTTCTTCTTCTCGATGACGATCAACTGGCTTCCCATCGGACTGACCGCTTTCAGGAGGATGCGCTTGCGGTCTTTCTCCTTTTCGATGGCCTCACGCATTTCCTGGAATGACGTGACGGTCTGCTGGTTGACCTGTTCAATGACCATGTTCGGGCGTAGGCCCTTTTCGTATGCTTCGCTGGCAGGGTCGACTTCCGTGACGAGGAGGCCTCCGGGTATGTCATAGCCGAGAGCACGGGTGCGGTCCGGCGTGAGAGGCTGCACCTGGAAGCCGAGGTCATAGTCCTCCATTTCGCTTTCTTCCTCAGGCGTCCGCTTACCTCGACTGGCCAGTTCTTCCCTGCCGGGCCGTTTGGCCAGTTTGATCTTGACGTCCTTTTTCTTTCCATCTCGGATTACCGTGAGAGTCACCGTATCCTCCGGCTTCTTCTCCGCGATCTGGTTCAGCAGGTCATTGGAACTTTCCAGTTCTTTTCCGTTCAGAGCCACGATGGCATCATTGGGCTCGAGTTTCCCTTCTGCTGGCGCGTCGGGAACGATGTCGGTCACGACCGCGCCGCCCCGGTCACCCGCCCCGAGATAGTCGGCCATGTCGGGGTCGAGTTCCTGCATGAAGATTCCGAGGTAACCGCGGGATACGCCGCCTTCTTCGCGTATCATTTTCGCCATACCCAGTACCTGGTTGATTGGGATGGCGAAGCCCATGCCTTCCGACCCGCCCGAGGTGCTGACAATTGCGGTGCTCATCCCCACGACCCGTCCGTGGGAATCCAAGAGGGGGCCCCCGCTGTTGCCGCGGTTAATCGCAGCGTCGGTCTGGATGAAACGGTCAAATGTGGTGATCCGCAGTTCGGAGCGATTCATGGCGCTGACGATTCCGAAGCTGACGGTCTGGCTCAGGCCCTGGGGACTGCCAATGGCGAGGACAAATTGTCCCACCCGCAGAGAGTCGGAATTGCCGGCCTGCAGAACGGGGAGATCCGTGGCATCAATCTTAAGAACCGCCACGTCCGTCTCCGGATCGCTGCCGATGACTTCGGCCTTGTACTCTCTCCCGTCATCCAGGACGACTTTGAGGTCGTCCGTCTGCTGGACCACGTGGTTGTTTGTGAGGATAATGCCGTTCGCTTCGATAATGAACCCGCTTCCGAGTCCCCGCATGGGGATTTCGCGCTGGGGCTGCTGGAAGCGCCGTCGGAATTGGGGAGGAATCATTTCCTCGAACTGGTCGAAGGGGGCGGGGCTGCCCTGCTGCTTCTGGAAAGTGGTGGAAATCACCTGGACGACGGCTGGTTGGGTTCGCTCGACCACATCCGCGATCTCGTCGCCCAACTGTGTCAGAAGGTCGACATTCTGCGCTGCGGCCGAAGTCGGCGCGACATTTTGTCCCATAAACGCGATCAGGATCAGGCAGATGACGGCAGCGTACATAAAACGCTTCTTCATGAAATAGTCCTTTCTGGGTAAGGGTCTTAAAGGGTTGAGGGGGAAGGTTTTGCGTTTGTGTTTGTTTGGAGGATGCCCTTGATTGATTCTTGCGGGCCGCGGAGTCCGACCTTCCCGACTCACCTCGCTTCCCTCTATGCATAAGTTATGCCGGAAGACAGACAGGTATCCTGCCCCATTCCTGAGTTTGGATCGTTTCGGTATCTCTCCGCGAGAATGTCCATCGGTGGGTTTGCGGAATTCTTACCGGCAAGAACACGGAACGCTGTCGTCGGACTGGTTTCGGACTTCTGGTGAAAAGCGTTGACGAGCCGGGTCAGATCTGGATTATGAGGACGAAGGCTGACCGGAATCGGATTCTGTCCGGGATCGTTACCAGGGAGGGAGGAAAGACATGACGTTGGATCCGGCCAAATCGGGACGTTTTGTGGCCTTGGCGGTGGCGGCCCACCCCGACGATATCGAGTTCTACCTAGCGGGAACCCTGCTCCGCCTGAAGGAGGCCGGCGCGGAAATCCATATGTGGAACATCGCGAACGGATCGTGCGGGACGGCGGTGCATAGGTACGAGGAGATCGTCCGCCTTCGCGGGCAGGAGGCTCGGGATTCGGCGGTCATCGCCAGAGCCAGCCTTCACGAGCCCCTGGTGAATGACCTCGCCGTTTTCTATGAGCCGGAACTCGTCCGGCGAGTCTCGGCCGTGATTCGGGAGATCCATCCGAACATTATTCTTACTCAACCGCCCCAGGACTATATGGAAGACCACCAGAACACCTGTCGGCTTGTGGTGAGCGGGGCTTTTTTTCGAGGGATGCGCAACTACGCTACGAATCCTCCCCGCGATCCCTGGGGCGGCGATACGGCGATATACCACTGCATGCCCCATGGCCTGCGGGACGGGCTTCGGCGGTTGCATCGGCCGGGGCAGTATGTCGATGTCGGACCGGTCATGGAGACGAAGAAGGAGATGCTGTCCCAACATCGCAGTCAGAAGGACTGGCTCGACACGAGTCAAGGGATGGGATCGTATGTTCAGGATATGGTGGACAGCATGGCCGAACTGGGTCGCATGAGCGGACGTTACGAGTTTGCCGAGGGCTGGCGGCGTCATCTGCACATGGGTCTGGGGCCGGTCGATTACGATCCTCTGAGCGAGATGCTCGGGGAGGCATGTTGGACCGATCCAGAATACGAGGAATCATTGGGCTGAGAAGGCCCGTGAGTTTTCCCAACATATTAGAAAACGGAGGCAGGACGATGACTCGAGCGATCAGCAAGGTTGCGCCGGACTGGTGGGATTTCACCACGCTGAACGAGGATCTTTTGCGGGACGTGGCGAAACTCAAGGAGAAGGACTTCAAGCAGCTCAGCCGACCGGGGTTCACGGTCCATTTCTACGAGACGCTCGAGGAGTTTTATACGGCCGAGGCACTGGAGTATATCCGAGCGTGGCAGTTGGCGACGCCGGACAAGCCGGCCGGGATCTGCGGGCCCGTCGGTCCGACGGAACAGTTGCCGCTGGTGGCGAGAATGGTAAACGACTTGGGTGTCTGCCTCAAGTACGCGCACTTCTGGGGGATGGATGAATGGGTGAAGAATGGCAAACCGGTCGGGATTGACCATCCTCTGTCTTTCGCGAGGGCGGATATGGCGATGTGCTTCAACCGGATCGATCGGAAACTGCGCCCGCCGAAGGAGAACATCCACTTTCCGTCGGGCGATCTCGATGCCTATTCGAGAACCTATGACGAGGCGCGGTGCGTGGTGATGCAGGGCGGGCAGGGCGAGGTGAAGCACTGGGCTTTCAATGATCCCCTGCCCCGCAAGGGCAGATACAAGAACGAGCCGCCCACTCCCGAGGAATATCTCAAGCTCAAGACGCGCGTGGTGGATTTGCATCCCTGGACGAAGATCCAGAACGCTCGGACCTCGGGGGGCGGTAATATCCTGATGGTGCCGGACCAGGCCGCGACCGTGGGGCCGGTCGAGACGTGGAAGTCGGAGCGGGTGAGCATCTGGCATGCGGGCACGCATGATAACCCGTTTGGTTTGCGTCTCACGGCTTTCATGATCTCGAAGAATCTGCCAGACAGTTCGACGCCGATGTCCTTGCTGGCGCTTCACCCGGACGTGCATTTTCACTTCTACCGGCCGGCAATCGGGACGGTCGAAGCGGAGATGCATTAGGCGCGGATCCCACACTCTTGGGAGTCCACGCTCTCCAATCCGGAATTTCACATTCCTCTGTGGACCAACTCGTATAGCCGCGGAACCTGGGTGGCGATAACCGCAGGTTCGGTGCGGTGTTCGTAGGCGGGGCCGATGCCGCCGTATTCGAAGGCGACGATTCCGGGGGAGGCCCATTTGCCTTCGCGGATATTGGCGAGGGCCCAGTTCACGACGTTCCAGTCTTCTTCGGTAAGGCCGTAGTGGTCCTGCCAGAGGTCGTTGTCGTCGAGGAGGATTCCGGTGATGTGGAGTTCTGCGAGGCGGTCGAGGGGGAAGGGGGCGAGGTAGTCCTCTAGCGATACTGCAAAGTGTTTGGCGGCAATGCGGGCGTGCGCGAGATCAAGGAGAAGGCCGCAGCCGGTCTCCTGGAGAATGTCGCGGATGACTTCCTTTTCGAGGGCGAGAGCGGGGATCTCCCAGGGCGGGGCGGGGTCCCACATGACGTTTTCAAGGATGAGATGTTCGCGTCCGAAACGTTGAATGAGTTGGTCGATGTCGTCGAGCATGGCTTGCATGACGGCTTCGCGGAAGTGGGGCTCGTGGCTTTCGAGGCTGAGGCCGGGGAAGTCCGAGGCGCACGGGGCGAGGTGGACGTTGACGTGGCGGGTTCCGGTGGTTTGGAGGAGGAGGTCGATTTTGCGCCAGTCGACCAGATGGAGGTCGCGTTTTCCGGCGCGGAAGGGAAAGTGGACGTAGGCGGGGAGCCTGCGTCGGGCTTCATCAATCAGGTCGGGCCAGTCGGGGCACTTATAGAGGTCGAGGGAGATGCGTTTTTGCCTGAGGAGGGTGTCGGCGGCGGGGGAGTAGTTGATAGCGAACTTCAAAGCGAGATTCCTGTGGTCTGTGTGAGGTAGGCAGAAAACGGGAAGGCGCCCTTCCCCTTCGCATGCGGGGAAAAGGGGAGCGTGCCGAAGTTCGTTGACCTATGACTCGGTTTCGCTCTCCCGATCGAACTCCTGGGCTTCCTGTTTCCAGCGGGTGTCAAGTTCGTCGAGGGAGTCGGTTTCGACGGCTTTTCGAATGTCAAGGATGCACTGCTGGAAAAAGTGGAGGTTGTGAAGGGTGAGCAGTCGCGCGGCGAGAATTTCGCCGATCTGGTTGACGTGGCGGAGATAGGCGCGGGAGTAGTTGCGGCAGGTTTCGCAGGGGCAGGTTTCGTCGAGGGGGCGCGGGTCGGTCTTGTAGCGGGCGTTTCGGATGTTGCGCTGTCCGCCTCGGACGTAGGCCCGGCCGTTTCGCGCCACACGGGTGGGCATGACGCAGTCGAAGAGGTCGACGCCGCGCCTGACCGACTCGAGAAAATCGAGAGGGGTGCCGACGCCCATGGCGTAGCGGGGCTTGTCCACGGGCAGTTCGGCGATGGCCGCCTCGAGGCCGAGATACATGAGGTCCTTGGGTTCGCCGACGCTCAGGCCGCCGATGGCATAGCCGGGCAGGTCCATGTCGACCAGGCGGCGGGCGCATTCGGCGCGGAGTTCGGGATAGACGCTGCCCTGGACGATTCCGAAAAGGGACTGATCTTCACGGCGCGTCCAGGCGTTGCGGCTGCGGTCGGCCCAGCGCAGTGTGAGTTCCATCGACTTGCGGGCTTGTTCGATTTCGCAGGGATATGGCGTGCATTCGTCAAAGGCCATGATGATGTCCGCGCCAAGGTTCTGCTGGATCTCGATGGCTTTTTCGGGCGAGATGAAATGGCGCGCGCCGTCGATGGGGGAGGCGAACTCAACGCCCTCTTCGGTGAGGCGCCGGAGGTCGGCCAGGGAAAAGACCTGATAGCCGCCGCTGTCGGTGAGGATCGGGCGGTTCCAATTCATAAACTTATGCAACCCGCCCAGGTTCCGGATGATCTCGTCGCCGGGTCGCAGAAAGAGATGATAGGTGTTTGAGAGGACCATCTCGAAGCCGAGGGATTCGATTTCGGGCATGGTCATTGCCTTGACGGCGGCGCGAGTGCCGACGGGCATAAACGCGGGGGTGGCGACCGGTCCGTGGGGGAGCGTCAGGAGGCCAGTGCGGGCCGGGCATTTGGAGGAGCGGTGGTGGGTTTGGAAGTGCATTGAATCCAGAATCTCTCAAGAGTGATAGCAGGTGCGGGACCGGCGCCGCGAGCCCTGCGTTCTAGTCCCCTCCCAGCCAGACTGGCAGGTCCTGTAGACCGGCGCCGATCCCTCGGGATTCAGCCTCCTTGCGGATCTGGTCGATGAGATCTTGGACAATGACGCGATCCAGCATGGTCTGGCTGGCTGTCGGCCGGGGTGCCTTGGCGGCGAGCACGCGCAGGAGATCCTCCGATTCGGGAACGTCGCGATAGACCGAGTAGATCGTCCAGGCCTGGGCGTAGGCGTCCAAGTCATATCCCAGAACGTCGGCAAGCGTGAAGGATGTCTTGGGGAGCCGATCCAGGCGCCTGTCGATCTCCAGTCGCGCCAGTTGGGAGATCATGCGGGTCGCGCGCGACTCTGCGGGTGCGGCATTGGCCCCCCCGGGATATGCGGCGAGGTATCGGTCGCAGGCGGCCTGGAAGGCGAACAAGGTCTTCTTCTCCTGCATCCACGGGCCCTTCCTGATGGACTTCTGCCTTCGCTTGAGTTCGGTCGGACTCATCTCTCGTCCGGTTCGCGACCTTTCGATGAATGCCAGTTCATTGGCATAGTTCCATCGTCCGGCTCTCTCGGACTTGCGCATGTCCTGAAGACTGTTTGCCAGACCCCGTATCATGGTCTCGGTTCGGTTCTCTCCCGTGTAGTAAAACAGATGAGACATCAGTCGACAGTCCCAGCGTCTGACGTCCGCATAGCCATACCTTTCCAACGGCCTGTGCAGGAGCGCGATGGCCATGGTCTGGTTACTCGGAGTCTTGTCGGTTGGAGTCGCAGAATCGCCCAGTTCGCGCGACAAGAAGTCAAGGTCATCCCGTCCGAACTCGCCCTGCATCGTTCGGATGGCAAGACGATAGAGGCGGTCGCCGAGGAAGGGGTCATCCGGGGCGGCCTTGATCTTCTCCCACTCCTCGCGGAGTCCCGCCCGCAGGGGGAAAGGGTCCCCGGGCAGAAGCCCTGTTCCGTCGCGATTCTCCAGGATGCCGATCAGCAGGTTCTCAGATGTCCCAGAACCCGTGGTTTCATAACGGTAATGATCCTGCCCTTCCCATTCGCCGACGTATTCGACGGGAAGAGAAGTGGAGTAGCTGAGATCGCATGGAATCGAGAGAGTAAGACGGATCGGACCGAAGCGGCTCCACTTGGAGGATGTTTTGAGGATGTACTGGAACTGCTGTGAGGGGGGCGCAAAGGGTTGGGCCTCGGCCGCCGGAGAAAGATCGACATCCAAAAGATGGCTGTACCGGACCTCGATACGGACCGTTTCTCCCGCTGGCACTTCGGGGCGGTACTGAAGAAAATCGATCCGGTGTCCGAGGCGTGACGGCCGGAAGAACCATCTCTCGGCGGCCGCCAGGGGATCGATGGGGGCCGGCTCGGCGGTGATGGGATTCAGATAGACCTCATCCACCTTCCATTTCTCCAGGAATTGGGCGACATCACTGGCAGCGTCCTTCTGGACGGCTGCGTTCAGAAAGGAGAGAACGTTCAGGTCCCAGTCCTCGATCCGGGGGTGAAGCAGGCGTTGCCGAGAGACGACCGCGAGGAGATTCTTCTGATATTTGTCCAGTCCGATTCTACGGATGGCTTCATCGGAATCCCGACCCTTTCCTGTGTTGAGGGTTCCTACGCCCGACGGCGCGGTCTCCTGCAGCAGGGCGAGGACTTGGTCGGGCTCGGCGGCCTTCAGGATTTCTGGCCATTGGCTGAGCCATTGTCGGACCGAGGCAGCCCAGGCCGTCCTCTCCTGATCGAAGAGGGACTCGAAGGAAACATATTCGGCGGGAAGGTCCTGCTCATCGAGGGTCACCTTCCACTTTACTCCGGTTCGGTGATCGGGAGGCAGTCTGTGATTCGGAATAAGCAGGAAGTTCAGGCCCGTTATCTCGATCATCTCCTCGGGGCCACCCCGAACAATGGGGAAAGCCAGAAGGGGCGTTCGCGTCTCGGTCCCGGGATTGTGGAGTCGGTAGCTCGCCGTGACAACCGCCCGCAGCGGGTGCGTGTAGACGGGGCCGAGCGTGGAAAGGACCATCTCACATTCGTCCACTCTCTCGAACGTGACCGTCAAGCCCTCGTCCAGAACCTCGATGGTCGTCTCTTCCACAGGGACGATCTGCCCGGCCAAGGAAGTGTCGTATTCGATCACCGCCTCGTTCGCGAAAGCGACTCCCGCGAGACAGAAGAGGAGAAGCAGTCTCCCCGAGAGACATCTGGAATGGAGGCGGGGGCGAAGGGCGGGTGCCTGTTCCATGAAGCGTTATCCTTCTCGGAAATGAACAAATGGTCACGGTTTCAAACAGGAAAATTCTATCCGGTTGTTCAGTCCCTGACAATGGGAAACAGACGACAGGAAGCGACGTTCCGCCGGGACCCGTGGCTCTCTCTGGGGGAGAGCGCCACGGGCTTGCGCCGACGGTTGCGCAGTCGCCACCCTCCATGGGGCACTGTGTCCTTGGGCGGGGTGCAGACGGGTATGTCCGATCCGGGAACCTCTGAATTCGCAGACTCAATTCCCCGTCTCGCAGGGCTCCGCGCCTTTTCGGCTCTGCGCGAGAGTTCTTTTCTCCTCGGTGGTTCTGGTGGCGGGGGCATCCTCAAAGAGAAATCCCGCCAGGGCGGAGCGTGGCGGGGTTTCAGAAGGGCGCTGGGGATTCCGTCTGTGAGGAAACGCTTACGGCATCTGGT
>JABMPG010000315.1 GCA_013203855.1 bacterium | reverse complement strand
GACCACGCCCTGGCCGATGGACCCGAGACCCAAGGAAGCCCTCTTCGCCCCCTCTCCGGTCGGACCCGGCTCCTGATCGCCCCCGAATTCCCCTTCCAGATCACCGACGCCCTCCTCACCAATTTCCACCTCCCCCGCTCCTCGCTCCTCCTCCTCGTCAGCGCCCTTGCCGGACAGCAAACCATCCGCAACGCCTATGACGAAGCCATCCACCAACATTACCGGTTCTACAGCTACGGTGACTGTATGCTCATATCATGAACCGATTCCCAAACCCGATTTCTCAGAAGCTCCCCAGATTCCCATTCAGCCGTGAGACAACACGAATGCCCTTCCCGGTCAGTGTTCTTCGGCACGCTCCCCTTCTGCGCCCTGCTTCAGCCGGGCTTGATCCCGCCGGACCGCGAAGACCCCGCCCGCCTACGGCTACCGTCCACAGGCCACTTTCTTCAACATGAAATCCACAAACTGAAAGCACTCTCATGACCCTCTTCTCCGCCATCATCCTCAGCCTCATCCAGGGCGCCACCGAATTCCTCCCCGTCAGCAGCTCCGGCCACCTCGTCCTGGCCGAAGCCATGCTCGAGGACGGACTCCCCGCCGAAGAGAACCTCGTTTTCGCCATCCTCGTCCACCTCGGCACCCTCCTCGCTGTCCTCTTCGTCTTCCGCGCAAACCTCATCCGCCTCATCCGCTATCTCTTCTCCGAAAGTTGGACCCTCACCCAGACCCACAGCCTACGCCATGCATGGCTCGTCGACCCTCGCGGGCGGATGATCCTCGCCGTCCTCCTCGCCACGTTCGTCACCGCCGCCATCGGCATCCTTGGCAAAGACTTCTTCGAAGGCCTCTTTCAGAAGCCCGAACGCGTCGGTTTCGCCCTCCTCGTAACCGCCGCCCTCCTTGCCTCCACACTCCTCATCCGCCGAAAGCCCCAAGAAGCCGACCTCGCTCAGAACCACGAAATCTCCTTCCCCTTCTGGATCGCCCTCGCCATCGGCATCATCCAGGGCCTCGCCATCATCCCCGGAATCTCCCGGTCCGGATCCACCATCGCAGTCGCCATCCTCCTCGGCCTCAACCGCCGAGCCGCCGGAGAATTCTCCTTCCTCATCTTCATCCCCGCCATCCTCGGCGCCCTCGTCTTCGAAGCCCGCGACTTCGACGGTCAGATCTCTGGCCTGGCGCCCTCAATCGGCATCCTCGCCTTCCTCCTCGCCGCCCTCTCCGGATACGTTTTCCTCCGCCTCCTCCTCCGATTCGTCAGGGGCGGCCAGTTCGGATATTTCTCCATCTATTGCCTCATCGTGGGCGTCTGGGCTATCATGAAGTTCTGACAGGACGCAACAAAACAGTGGAAACGGTGTCTGAACAATCGAAGGACCAGGCGCGGATTCCCGGGGTCTCCCAACCCCCCGGAGAAGAGACGCGACTGATCCTCGCATGTCAGAAAGGAGACACCGACGCCTTCGAACAGATCATCGAACTCCACCAGGGCCGAGTCTACGGACTGGCCTTCCAGATGCTCCACAACGCCGAAGACGCCGAAGACGTGGCCCAGGAAGTCTTCATCAGCTGCTACCAGAGCATCCGCCGGTTTCGCGGAGACGCCAGCCTCGGCACATGGCTCTACCGAATCACCGTCAACAAGGTCAGAAACCGATGGCGACTCCAGAAACGACGCAGAACAGCCAGCCACACCTCTCTCGACGCGCCCCGGAATCCCGATGACCCACGCCCCCTCGAAATCGAAGACCCCGCCCCCGGACCCGGCCGACAGGTCCAGGCCCGGGAGGCCGTGCAGGCCCTCGACCGGGCAGTCGAGAGCCTGCCCGACGACTACCGCGAAATCGTGGCACTGCGATTCCAACAGCACCTCTCCTACGAAGAAATCGCCGAGGTGCTGGACTGCTCTCTCGGGACGGTCAAATCCCGAATCAACCGCGCTCGACAACGCCTGAAAGAGGAACTCGCCGACTACATCTGATCGGCCCGAACCGACATGGAACGAGAAACCTTTGAACAACTCCTCGACGCCTGGCTCGCAGGCGAACTCCCCGAAAACCAGCGGGAAGCATTCCAGTGCGCCCTGGACGCCAACCCCGAATGGCGCCGCGAAGCCGAAGCCCAGGCCAACCTCGACGCCCTCTTCGCTCGCATCGAAACGCCCCCTGCGCCGCGGTCCCTCAAACACCGGATTCTCGCCGAAATCACCGAGGAGCCCAAGACCGACCCCTTCTGGCAACAGTTCTTCATGATCTTCAGCCGCCGCCCCGTCCAGGCCCTCGCCATGATGCTCCTCCTGATCGTCACCTCCGTCGGCATTCTCCATCGCCTGGACCACCTGTCCCCCCTCGTCGTCGCGCCGGAGAAACCCGTCCTCCAGCACGAGGAAGAGGCTGCGATCATGGACGAAGCCTCCCCTCAGCAGGCCCGATCGACACGATACGACAGCGCGCCGGTCCCGGCCACCGACGCCCGGTCGGAAAGGAGCGCCGGAGTGCTTCGGCAAAACGCCGCTATTGGATCTGGATTCGGAGAGACGCTAGCCGCCGAAGAAAACCGCCGCGCCCCTCAGCGAATGAGAAAAGGAATTGAAAACATCGCGGGTCTGCGCCCTGCGGAACAGAAAAGTGAAGACTTGGAATTCTCTGAATACAATCTCTCTGCCCACCCCGAACGCCCCTCGCCCCCCCAGGCACAACCATCTGATCGATATTTCGGAGCCATCTACCTCGGAGTCAAAGACCAGCTAAGTTCACCCGCCCGCTCTGCCGAACCCATCTCCCCCCCCACACTGCCCGACATCCTCAGCGGCGACACCGACACAGGCGAGGATATGACAGGCTCGCGGCTTTCCTGGGTAGAAGCCGAACAGATGGCAGAGGAATTCACACTCGACGTCCGCCTCAATCGCGCATGGAAATACAGCCAGATCCCCAACCTTGCGGAGATCCGGGACATAGTCGATTTCACCCCGCCCGACATGACGCAGGAAGATAGTGACTACGCCCGCTCCCTGTCGGCCGCCCTCCAGAAAGCCGGCATTCAGGCCCAATGGCAGCGCATCGACCCAATCCCGGCTAAAGGCCATATGATCTATTCAAACTGGGGCGGCGGAACAGGTTTCGCAACGATATCTCGCCTCCTCTTCTCCGTCTCCTGCACCATCGAACCCGATCAGATGGCTTTCTTCCTCAAAGTCATTGACGAACAGGGATACGATCTGTCCTTTGCCACCCGCCCCGCCGTCTCGGAGCCGCCTAAAGAG
>JABMPG010000314.1 GCA_013203855.1 bacterium | reverse complement strand
TGCAAACCCCGGCATCGCCCTCAAGTTCCTGAAGCGAAGGCGACTGCCGAAAACCGCCATCTAGACTTTGAGGAGTTCCTGGGGCCCTCGGCGTTTCTCGCTGTTTCTGATTGACAGGAAAGTAAGACGAAGGCACAAGAGACAAGGACTTGGCTTCGCGGTGCCCTTTTATCTCGCTCCAAACCATGAGTCTGTGCCCCGATCGTGAACTCTTCGGATGCACAAGCGCTTCGAGAGAAGGAGGATACACATGGAGATCGGAAAGGAAGTACAGGGCCATCTGAACCAGATGTTCTCTGAAATCGAGAGTGCCGTCGGCCTTTTTCCTGATGCACTGTGGGGCCGACAAACCAGCGAGAATATACTGAACATTCCGTGCTTTCTGGCTCACCACACGGTCTGGTGCATGGTCCTGTCACATCTGCTTCGGATTCCGGAGGAGCGCCTGCCGCACAACCTGTATCCGGACTACGGCCCGGGCAAATCCGTCACGCAGCGGCAGGTTCTGGATCTTCTCGCCGATATTCGCGACTACGTCGGCGACGTCTGTGCGGGGATGTCGAACGAGGATTACCTCAAGGAAGACGAAAAGGGAGCATCGCCCCTCGGCCGGATCCTCTACACACTCGCCCACACCCGCCATCACTATGGCCAACTGGTTCAGATGCTCCGCAGCAACGGCCTTCAGCCGCCCGACTGGTATCCGATACAGTGATCTCAATAGGGTGTCGGTGACGGTGGACTCCAGCCCGAGTGAGAACAACATGATCTACTCTCATTACAGCGAATACATGGCACATGCCATGAGCGCGGCGCGTCCGGGGCCGGACCCC
Source organism: bacterium (assembly GCA_013203855.1). GTDB lineage: Bacteria > Sumerlaeota > Sumerlaeia > UBA8349 > UBA8349 > JABMPG01. The sequence goes on along the minus strand of JABMPG010000314.1, from coordinate 2,831 downwards.
GGCGAGTGGGACCATCTGCTTCCGTACTTTCAATCCAACGAGGAGCCGTTCCTCGAACTGGCCTGCGGCTATGGAAGGCTACTCTTGCCGATCATGGAGGCGGGATACCGCATCGTCGGGACGGACAGTTCCCCGGAAATGCTGAATCGTTGCAGAGAGCTGGCCGAGGCGAGGAACCTGGAGCCGGTCCTCCAGAACGGTTCATGCAGCGTCTCTCCCTCCAGGAGAGATTCGGTCTCATCTTTATCGATGACTGTACTTTCGCTCTGATCGTTGAGGACCAGGATGTTCAGGACCTGTCCGAACGGGTCTGGAATCACCTGAAGCCGGGCAGAACCTTCTTGTTCGATTTCTACGCCGTGCGCCCCGACGCGGAACCGAGGCAGAATCAGGTCAGCACCGCCTGGGTCAAGGCTTCGGATGGCTCCATCTACCTGTCGCGCGCGATTCGGAGCTACGACCCCCAAACGCACATCTCGACCAACTTGCTGATCCATGATCGATACGTGGACGGGAAGCTGGTGGGCTCGCAGGCATTCGAAGATCCCAATCGTATGTACGAACCACCTATGGTGATGGATCTTCTGTCCCGGGCCGGCTCTATTGACATCCGCTTGTGCGAGTATCATACCGACGGCCCTCGCGACGAGAATTCAGACATGGTGTCGATTCGTTGCAGGAAAAGCAACTAGTGGTGTGAGTCATAAATCTTCATCATTATAGTTGCCTTCGCGTTTCCTCCAGCGTATCTTGGCGTTGGAGGAAATGAGGGATGCGAATTGCGCAAGAAATCAGACTCACGAAAAGGGAACGAGCGACACTGTACCGGTGGTCGCAGGGACGTAGAACTCCCGTGCGAGAAAAAGAACGAGCCGAGATGATCCTGCTCGCGGCGGGCGGCATGTCGAACAAGGATATTGCGGCGGAAGTCGGAGTGAAAGCGCACACTGTTGGCCGCTGGCGACGGCGCTTTTCCGAGTCGCGTCTTGCCGGAATCGAGAAGGATCTTCCGCGCGGTGGGCGGCCAAGAAAGCAGCGAGAGAAGATTGAACGCGAGATCATTCGCAAGACGACGCAAGAGGTTCCAGAGAATGCAACTCATTGGAGTACACGGACGCTGGCAAAAGAGTTAGGCATTGCTCAATCGATGGTCCATCGCGTCTGGAAAGCCAACGGTCTCAAACCCCATTTGGTGCGCACGTTCAAGCTGAGTAATGATCCTCACTTCGAAGAAAAACTCATTGATGTCGTGGGACTCTATCTCAATCCGCCCGAGAAAGCGCTGGTCATCAGTGCCGATGAAAAGAGTCAAATCCAGGCGCTTGATCGAACCCAACCCAGTCTGCCCATCATACGCGGACGATGCGGAACCATGACGCATGATTACAAACGCAACGGTACAACAACGCTCTTCGCAGCGATCGATATGACCGAAGGGAAAGTCATTGCATCCTGCATGCCGCGCCACAGGCATCAGGAGTGGATCAAGTTTCTGAAACAGATTGACGCCGAAACGCCAAAGGACTTGGCGTTGCATCTTATTGTGGACAACTACGCCACGCACAAACATCCAAAAGTGACGGCTTGGCTCAAGCGGCACAAACGCTTCCATCTGCACTTTATTCCGACCAGCAGTTCATGGCTCAACATTATTGAGAGGTTCTTTCGCGATCTCGACGGCAAACGCGTACGCCGTGGTGCTTTTCAAAGCGTACCCCAACTGATTGATGCAGTCATGGGTTACATCGACCAACACAACCGCGATGCGAAACCCTTCGTCTGGCGCAAAACCGCAGATGAGATCATCGAGAAAGTCGGACGAGCAAGACTCGCCCTGGATAATGCCCCAACAGGATGAATCACACCACTAGGTTCGAGTCCTAGCACGCCTACCATTGAAAACACAGGAGTTGAAAGCCGCTCTTCGGGGCGGCTTTCTTTCTTTGCCATACATTTTTGCCATACATGAGCTTCCATTTCAGCTAGTTCGCTTCCTGGGCGGGGTTGATCTCGACGGGGCCGAGGTGGAGATAAGGGAACACGTCTATGGTCGCGGAGGCCCATGCGGCGCGTTCGGTGTAGTAGGCCGTCATTCTCGGGTCCTTGTGGCGCATGAGGTTCTGGATCACGAAGGAGTTGTGGCCGGCGGCGGCAAGCAGGGTCCCGAAGGTGTGGCGGAGGCTGTGGGCGGTGAGCCGGTCGCCGAGGTGGTCGATCTTGGGAATCTGGGCGTGGAGGAGGAGGCGGTCAAATGCTTGGGCGATGGTCTGGGCGAAGGGAGCGAAGGCATAGGGGCCGACTGGGGCGGCTTCGAGGACCATTTCGAGGAGGGGCCTGGGAACGCTGATAACGGAGGCACGGCCGACGGCGTTGCCGCGTTCCTTGGCGGAGCGGATGGTAACGGTTTCCCGAGCGAGGTCGATCTCGGTTTTGAGGAGCGGCTTATGGGTCGAGCGGGGCGAGGGGACGAGTTCGGCGGGTCGGGCGCCCGTGGCCAGGAGAAGCGCGAAGAGGGGGAGATAGCAACCGGGGCGGCTGGCCGGCCAGATGGCGCAGGTGTTGAAGAATCTTTCTAGCTCGTCTGAAGAGAAGGGGCGGCCATGGCTGGATCGCCCGCGGCGCTCCTTGGGTTTCTCGACCACGAAGCCGTTCTCGCGCAGGAGGCGCCGCGCATATAGCATTTCTCGAAAATAATTGCGCGATGGGGCGTTTTTTCGCTAGACAAACCATAGGGTTAGTGCCATAATGCGGGCATGGCGGGTCGGCCCAACATGCCCAATGGCGAAAACTGCTCCCTGGACGAGCTGGATATCGCCATGAAGTGCGCTCCC
>JABMPG010000313.1 GCA_013203855.1 bacterium | reverse complement strand
GTTGTCTCGGCGGCATGGGCACGGCGGGCATGGTGCCGGCCTTTATGACCTTCAGCGACGGGGTGAAGTTTCTGGCTGACGGGTTCGGGCGGGAATTGCTCGATCGGCTGGATCAGGCCGGCGGCGCGTGGCCTGCCAAGCCGGACGCGATCAAGCAGCGCAGCATCGGAATTCAGGCCGAGGCGCTTAAGCGGGTCTATGATGACCTCCTCGAAGAAGCAGGTGTCGCCTTCACTCTCCATACGACCCTTATCGATGTGGAAAAGGAAGGCGATCGGGTTATCGCGGCGATCTGCGCGGCCAAGAGCGGCGTTTTCGCTATTCAGGCGAAAATCTATATCGACGGCACAGGTGACGCCGACCTCGCGGCATGGGCGGGCGCACCCTTCGAGAAAGGCGATGCGGAGGGCAACATGATGCCCGGCACGCTGTGCAGCCTGTGGTCGGACATTGATTTCCAGACCTATCGAGACAGCGGTGTAAACCATCACCAACGCCTTCCGGACGCCTTCCGCGACGGCGTTTTCACGAACCCCGACCCCCACGTGCCGGGCATCTGGGCCGTGAACGAAAACGTCGGCGGCGGCAATATCGGCCACGCCTTTGGGCTCGACAGCACGGACGAGGCCTCCCTGACAAAGGCCCTCGTCGAAAGCCGGCGTCTGGTTCTGGAATACCAGCGCTTCTACCGAGACTATCTCAAAGGCTTCGAGAAGATGAAACTCGTGAGCACGGGCTCCCTCATGGGCGTGCGCGAGAGCCGCCGGATTCTGGGCGACTATGTTCTGAATCTCGAGGATTTCAAGAAGCGGGCAGTCTTTCCCGACGAAATCGGGCGGTACTGCTATCCCGTCGACATTCATCCGAGCAAGCCGGACGCACAGTCCTTTGAGAAGTTCGAAGAGGAGTTCAAGCGCAATTACCGATACGCTCCCGGCGAGAGCTACGGTATTCCCTATCGATGCCTCCTCCCCCGAAATCTCGAAAACGTCCTCGTGACGGGGCGTTGCGTCAGTTCGGATCGTTACATCCAGGGCTCGGTTCGCGTGATGCCGGGGTGCTACATCACGGGGCAGGCGGCCGGAATGGCGGCGGCCATGGCGCTGAACCTGGAGAACCGCCCTCGCGCGGTGCAGTCCTCCCAACTTCGTGAACGCCTCCGCCGCATGGGCGCTTGTCTGCCTGAGGTATGATTCTCTGATGCCCACGCTTTCCCTCCAGATCGACGACCAGTTCCCCGGCGGCAACATCCGGATCGAGAAGATCGAAGGCGACGGTGTCTTTCTCGCTCCCGACCCGCGGGACACGGATCAATTCTGGTTCTATTGGGCGTTCCGAGTGCGCGGGGGCGCGGGCCGAACCGTGCGGTTTCATTTCACGAAGCCCAACACGCTCACGACTCGCGGACCGGCGATAAGCTTGGATGAGGGGTGGTCCTGGCGTTGGCTCGGTCTCGATCCGCAAGAGCCCTGGGGTTTCACCTGCGAGTTTCCCGAGAATGCACACGAAGTTTTCCTCAGCATGGGCATGCCCTACACGGAGCGCCACTTCCAGTCCTTTCTGAAAGCACACGACGATCCGCGTCTCTCAGGCGAGATTCTCTGCATGTCCCGGAAGGGCAGACCGGTCGAGAGGCTGAGAGTCGGAAACCTGAACGGATCATCACGACACCGGATTCTCCTCACGGCGCGGCATCACTGTTGTGAAATGATGACGAGCTATGCGCTGGAAGGCCTGATCGACTCTTTTCTGAATGACGACGAGACGGGGGATTGGTTGCGGAAGAACGTAGAACTCATCGCGGTTCCATTCGTGGACAAGGATGGCGTGGAAGACGGAGACCAGGGAAAGAACCGGAATCCCCGCGACCACAACCGGGACTATGATGAAAACGGTATCTACCCGGAAACAAATGCCATCCGGCGCATGGTTGAGATCGGCTGGGAGGGACGCGTGGATGTGGCCCTGGACTTGCACTGTCCGTATATCCGGGGCGGGAACTGGCATGAGATGATCCACATCGTCGGTTCCTCCGACCCTCGGAACGCCGCGGAGCAAAAGGTTTTTGCGCGATTCCTCGCGGATTCGATCCGAGGCCCGCTGCCCTTCCAGGAAAAGAACCTCATGGCATACGGCACTTCCTGGAATACAAAACAAAATGACACCTTGGGCCCATCATTTTGCCATTGGGCCGCGTCGCTGCCCGGCTGCGGTCTCGCCGCCACCATCGAGATTCCTTACGCCAACGCCGAAGACCGCGAGGTGAACCAATCCTCGGCGCGCGCGTTCGGACACGACCTGGCGCGAGCCCTGCGTCAATACCTGGAGGAACGAAAGGAAGTATGATGACCGAGCAACCCAACGTTCTTTTCATCATGACCGACCAGCAGCGTTTCGACACGATCCGCGCACTGGGAAACACCCACATCGTCACGCCCAACCTCGACCGTCTCGTCAAGCGCGGCATCAGTTTCGTCAACGCCTACTCCACCTGCCCCGTTTGCGTCCCCGCGCGCTATACCGTGCGGACCGGATGCGAACCTCCGACAATACGCATTTTCTCGAACGGGAGATTAGACTCGGCGCCGGGCCAGGCCGAGACCATGGAAGGCCGGTGCGGGCCCTATCTCGCGCGCACCATGAAAAGCCGCGGGTATCGCACCTTCGGCATCGGCAAGTTCCATACCCAGCCCTGGGATGAAGAACTGGGATACGACGTGCACCTGCACAGCGAGGAACTCTACGGCACGCCCGAACAACGCCACCACGACGCCTACGCGGGATGGATCGAGCGCGAGCATCCCGAGTACGATTTCGTCGAGGCCCTCATGGGCGAGCGAACGGACATGTACCTGATGCCGCAAATGAGCCCCATGCCCGGCGAAGTCACCGTCGAGCGCTGGGCGGCCGATCGCGCGGTCGAACAGCTCCGTTCGGACGACGTGCGTCCGTACTTCGGTTTCGTTTCCTTCATCGGTCCCCATCCCCCCTTTGCCCCGCCCATCCCCTTCAACCGGATGTACGACCCCGACCACATGCCGAATCCCGTCGCCACGGACATCGAGGCCGACCATCTCGACGACCAGTTGCCATATATGAACTATCACATCTGGGGCGAGGACATCGACCTGCCCCGAGCTCGTGCGCTCAAGGCCCGCTACTACGGCGAGATCACCTATATTGACGACTGCCTGGGCCGAATTCTGGACGCCGTCGAGGCCCGCGACGATGCCGACAACACCCTCATCTGCTTCTTCGCCGACCACGGCGAACACCTCGGCGACCACCACGCCTGGCAGAAGGAATCTTTCTTCGACGCCTCCGCCCACGTGCCTTTCCTCGCGAGCTGGCCCAAGCGCCTCCCCGCCGACACGCGCCGCGAAGACCTGGTCTGCCTCACCGACCTCTTCGCCTTGGCCACCGGGGCATCCGGCAATGCGGAACCGCGCGACGGAATCGACCTCCTCGCCATGATCGAAGGCCGCCAGACGCCCCGTGAATTCCTCGTCGGCTACTACGGCAATCCCGGAACGCGCATCTTCAAGGTCATGGTCCGCGACGCCGAGTGGAAGTATATATTCATGGCCAACGGCGGACGAGAACAGCTCTTCAACATGAAGGTCGATCCTCACGAGCTCGAAAACCGCGCGGCGGAACGACCCGAGATCGTCCAGGGCCTGAAGGACGTGGCCCTTTCCGCCTGCGATCGTCCGGGGTGTCGCGAAGCCCTCGACGGCGGCGGTCTCAAGACCTTCCCCTTCGAGACGATGGGGCGGAAGCGTATTTACCAGTTTGATGTCTCACGCGGGATCCGGCGATTTCCGGAAGATCCGGCGGACCTGCTGGAGCAGTGGAAAGCGAGTCAGACAAGATGAAGACGAAAGTACCCCCCATGGCGAACGAAACCTTCCTTTTGGAAAACCCATTTTTCGCGGCCAAACCTGTCTGGCCGGTAGGGCGCGAGTTGGAGAGAAACCTCTTCGTCGGCTTCCGCGCCGTTTTCGAAACGGTGAAGGATCGCCACGCGGATCTGCGGGTCGCGACGTCCGCCATCTATCGCGTGTCGCTCAACGGCCAGTTCCTTGCACACGGCCCGGCCCGAGGTCCGAAGGACCACTTCCGCGTGGACACGTGGAGCCTGGCGGGCCGTCTCAAGCCGGGGAAGAATCTGATCGCCTTCGAAGTGGCGTCCTACAATGTGAACGCCTACAACATCATCGGCCAGCCCGGTTTCCTTCAGGCCGAGGTCGTATCCGAAGGCCGGGTTCTCGCCTCGACCGGCGGCGAGGGCACGCCCTTCGAAGCGAAGATCATCACGGAGCGCGTGCAGAAGGTTCAGCGCTACAGCTTTCAGCGGCCCTTCATCGAACTCTACTGCCTGAATCCCGATTCAGATCGCTGGCGGAAAGACGAAGAGGCGAAAATCACGGCTGTGTCCTGCGCCGTCCTCAACGGCAAGCGCTACCTCCCCCGTTACGACTCCGCTCCCCGGTTCGATTGCCATCAACCCATCCGGATCGTCTCGCGCGGGCGGCTCCAGACTGGCGTGGAGCCGGAAGAATACTGGCGTGATCGGAGTCTCACTGACATCGGACCACGCACCACCGGCTTCAAACAGGAGGAACTCGAAGAGGTCATCTCCGACGGCATCCAGAGACTGAAGACGGTGGATCCCCAGGAGATGGACGAGGCCTATCGTCCGACCCAGCCGATCGACATGCAGCCTGACTCCTTCGAGATTCTCGACTTCGGATGCAACCTGTCCGGTTTTGTCGGTCTCCGGGTCACGTGTGAGCAGCCCATGCGCGTTCAGTTGACGTTCGACGAAATGCTGCGGAACGGGGACGTGGATTTCATGCGGATCTGCGCCGTTCAGGCCGTGACGTGGGATCTCGCGGCAGGCGAGTATGACCTCGAGTCCTTTGAGCCATACACGCTTCGCGTCCTGAAGATCCACGCTCTCAAGGGCGGCTGCCGGGTCAAGGGCGTCTATTTACGCGATCTGACCTGTCCCGATGTTTACGAAGCGGATTTTCACTGCTCGGACCCGAGGCTGAGCGACATCTTCGAAGCCGGGCGCGAGACCTTCCGCCAGAACTCCGTCGACATCTTCATGGACTGTCCTTCCCGCGAACGGGCGGGGTGGCTCTGCGACAGCTATTTCACCGCGCGCGTGGCGAAAGACCTGTGCGGCCACACCCTTATCGAAAAGCAGTTCCTTGAGAATTTCCTCATCCCCGAGCAGTTTGCCGATCTGCCCCGCGGCATGTTGCCCATGTGCTATCCCTCGGACCACATTGACGGCAACTACATTCCAAACTGGGCGATGTGGTTTGTCATCGAACTTGAGGAATACCTGGCGCGCAGTGGCGACCGGGCCCTTGTCAGCGCCTTGCGGGGAAAGATGGAGGCGCTCTTCCATTTCTTCGAAAAATACCGCAACTCCGATGGTCTGCTGGAGAAACTGGACCGCTGGGTTTTCGTGGAGTGGTCCGAAGCGAACAAGTTCCTCCAGGACGTCAACTATCCGACGAACATGCTCTATGCCGCCGCGCTCGAGTCGGCTGGCAGGATCTACGACCACTCGGACTGGAAGCAAGAAGCCGCCCGAGTCCGTGGCGCCATTCGCGAGCAGTCCTTCGACGGCGAGTACTTCGTTGACAACGCGCTCCGCGGCGAGGACGGCGCTCTGACTCCCACCCGCAACCGGACGGAGGTTTGCCAGTACTATGCCTTCTACTTCGGCACGGCCTCACGAGAGGAATATCCCGAGCTCTGGGAGCGTTTGGCCAATGAGCTCGGACCGGACCGGCTACAGAAGGGACTCCATCCCGAGATTCATCCCGCCAACGCCCTGCCGGGCAACTACCTGCGGATGGAACTCCTGTCGCGGTACGGTCTCGGCCCCCAGATTCTTCACGAATCCCTCGACTATTTTCTCTACATGGCCGAGCGGACGGGAACGCTGTGGGAGCACAAGGATGAGCGGGCCAGCTGCAATCACGGCTTCGCCTCCCACGTCGTGCGGCTTCTCTATCGCGATGCACTTGGCTGTTACCGCGTCGATATGCTCGGCCGGGTCATCGTTCTGCGCTTCAACGAAACCACCCTCGATTGGTGCGAAGGCCGAATTCCCCTCGAGGACGGCTTCATCACGATCAAATGGCGGCGCGACGACGAGACGATGCGATACCGCGCCCAGGCGCCGGCGGGCTATGAGATCATCGTAGAAAACAAGACGGGCCTGGATTTGGTCCAGATCCCCTGAACCTCCAACAAGCATGAAAGAAAGGAATAGAAAAATGTCAAAACTGGTAAACGACAAGCAGATTCAGGATGCCTACAAAATCGCCAACGAGCGCTACGCCGCGTTCGAGGTCGACACCGAGGCGGCGATGGAAAAACTAAAATCGATCCCCGTCAGCCTTCACTGCTGGCAGGGCGACGACGTCTCCGGCTTCGAGTCGGCGGATCAGGAACTCAGCGGTGGCATCGCGGCTACCGGCAATTATCCAGGCAAGGCCCGCAACGCCGATGAACTGCGGCAGGATCTCGACAAGGCCTTCAGCCTCCTTCCCGGCAAGCACCGGTTGAACCTCCACGCTAGTTACGCCGAAACTGGCGGTCGCAAGATCGAACGCGATGAACTCGAGGTGAAACATTTCCAGAACTGGATCCACTGGGCCAAGGGCAATCTCCACGGCCTCGACTTCAACGGCACCTTCTTCTCCCATCCGAAGGCCGATGACGGCTTCACCCTGTCCAACCACGACAAGGCGACCCGTGACTTCTGGGTCGAACACGCCCGCGCCTGCCGCCGCATCGGCGCCGAGATGGGCCGCGAGATGGGCACCCCCACGGTCACCAACGTGTGGATTCCAGACGGCTACAAGGACACGCCCGCCAACCGCAAGGGCCCCCGCGAGATTCTGATGGGCGCGCTGGACCAGGTTTTCGAGGAGAAGCTCAACCCCCAGCACAACCTCGACGCGGTGGAGTGCAAACTCTTCGGCATCGGTTCCGAGAGCTACGTCGTCGGCTCTCACGAGTTCTACATGGGCTACGCCCTCACCCGCCAAAAACTCCTCTGCCTCGACGCCGGACATTTTCATCCGACTGAAGTGATCTCGGACAAGATTTCGTCGGTCCTGACCTATCTCGACGAGATCCTGCTCCACGTCAGCCGGGGCGTGCGCTGGGACAGCGATCACGTCGTCACCTTCACCGAAGAACTTCAAGCCATCGCGCAGGAGATCATCCGCGGCGGCTATGAAAATCGCGTCCACATCGGCCT
>JABMPG010000312.1 GCA_013203855.1 bacterium | reverse complement strand
TCGCCATCGCCATGGACAAGATCATCATGTCGCCCTTCTCGGCCATTGGCGCCGCCCAGCCCATCACGGCCACAGGGCAGGAACTCCCTGAAAAGGTGGACCGGAAAATCATCTCCTTCCTCAAGGGAGAGGTGAGGGCCACCGCCAAATACAAGGGACATCCCTATCGGATCTGCGAAGCGTTCGTGGATCCGACCATCGAGATTCCCGGCCTGACGCCCGTAGGGGAACCCCTGACAATGGATCAGGACGAGGCGACCACCTTCTACGGCCTAGTCGACGAAAACGATCCGACCTCCTCCGAGACCCTGGCCGCCTTCGTCGCCGTCGACATCGAAGATATCCTCAAGCACGACGGCCTGTGGCCAGCGGATATCCACGAGTACGAAATGACCTGGTCCGAGAATCTGGCCAAGTTCCTCATGGGGATCAAGGCCTTGCTTCTGTTGGTCGGAATCGCCGCCCTCTACCTGGAGGTCAAAACCCCCGGACTCGGCGCCCCCGCCGCAGTGGGCGTCCTCGCCCTATCACTCTTCTTCTGGGGAAGTTACCTGGCCGATTTTGCCAGATTCCTTGAAATCGCGCTGTTCATCCTGGGCATACTCCTCCTCCTGGTCGAGATCTTCGTCATCCCTGGTTTCGGCGTGGCTGGACTAGCGGGAATCGCCCTCGTTCTAGTAAGTCTGGTCCTCGCCATGGTGAAACTGCCGTCGGAAAACATTCCCGGGCTGAGCCAGTGGAGTACGCAAGCGCTCAGCCATGCAATCTGGCAGGTGATAATCGTCTTCGTTGCCCTCGTGCCCATCATCTACATTCTCGCAAAGTTTCTGCCGGCCACACCCATCTTTCGGAAACTCGTCCTGAACCCCGAAACCGCAGCGGCGGAAAGTGAAAGAATGCGCGCGGCGCCGGTCGGACTGCGCCTGGAAAAGCCAAGACCCGGCGAGGCACTGCTAGGAGTAGAAGGCACGGCTCTGACCGATCTGCGCCCGTCCGGAATGGCGCTGATCGACAACAGGCGCGTCGATGTGGTGACGGAGGGCGGATACATCTCCGCCGGAAGTCGAGTACGGGTCATCGAAGTCCACGGCAATTACCACGTTGTCGCAGAGGCGCCTCAGAAATAGCCGGCTCTGCAACCGCCACCCAAGATCCCCGACTCCAAACTCAATTCCCCCGCAAGTCCCGTCCTGCTATATCTCTGCCGCCACCAACCGGCCGGCCTTGAGAACGCCAGGCGGGAGAGCGGAATTTAACCGACATTAGCCATAAGTTTAACCGACATTGGACCCGAAGACCGCAGCGATTCGCAGGATTTTCGACGAAACCGCTTGACCCCGGGTCTAATATCTGTTAAATTTGCATTTAACAGATATTGGATTCCCGCCAGAATCCAAGCCGAAAGGACCCTCGCCACCCATGCCACCTCCCCATAAGTTCTCCCGAGCACTCTACGATTTCGAGGCCTTTCTCGAGGTCGAAAAGAACCTCTCGCCACAGACACGCCGAGCCTATGTCTACGATCTCGAGAAGTTCATGGACTACTGGATTGCCCGACGCAAGGAAAACCCGACCATCCACAAGATCCTCACCGAGGACATCCGTCGATACCTAGAACACCTGCGCATGGACAGACACTACAAAAGCACCACTCTCTCCCGCACCATCGCGTCCATCCGCATCTTCTTCGAATACTGCCTGCGCGAAGGCCTTATAGAGGCCAGCCCGGCTGCCCACATCCACAACCCGAAAAATCCGAAGAAACTCCCCGTGTTTCTTGTGGAAAGTGAAACGCGCAGACTCATGGAGTCTCCCCCCAAAACCGACCAGGAAACGGCCGAAATGCGCTCGGACTACCGTCATCTCGGCGTCCGTGACCACGCCATCATCACCACTCTCGTCTTCACGGGGCTCCGGCTTCAGGAACTGGTGAATATGAACCTGATCGATATCGACTTCGAACGGGGAAATCTCCGGGTCATGGGAAAAGGCGCCAAGGAACGGATCGTACCCATGAACCGAACTGTTCGGGAGGCCATGGAAGCCTGCCTGGAAAAGCGCGACCCCGCAGCCCCGGACGAAAAGGCCGTCTTCCTGAATCGCTTTGGCCAGAGGCTTTCCAAGAGCGGTGTTGAGAAAATGGTTGAGAAGTACGTACTTAAGTCGGGCATTGGCAAGGATGGAATCAGCCCCCACAAACTCAGGCACACCTTCGCTACCCTCCTGCACGTCAACGGCGTCGATATCGTGGAGATCCAGGCACTCATGGGCCACGCCACCATCACCAGCACTCAGATCTACACCCACGCCAACACCTCGCGGCTGAAGGGCGCCGTAGAGAAACTCGATTCCATCTGAGCGAAAGGAAGTTGACAATAGCCCCCGACTCTCTGACCACGGGCGAGTTGCCAGGGACATTTGAACTTCCTCGCCGAGGCTTTCGGGGTTGAACCGGCCAGTGAAATCTGTATGCTGGGACCGGACCGGGGGGATTGGCGGCCCGATCCGATCATCTGATTCGGAGGCTTTTCATGGACCTGAGAGCATGTGTGCGAGACGTGGTGGATTTCCCGAAAAAGGGGATCGTCTTCAAGGACATCACTCCCCTGCTGGCCGACCCGAAGGCCTTTGCCTACGTGACGGATCACTTGGCCGAGCGCTACGCGAACCAGGAATTCGACAAAATCATCGCGGTGGAATCCCGAGGCTTCTTCTTTGGCGCAGGCTTGTCTCTGAGGCTGGGCCGGGGCCTGGTTCCAGTGCGAAAGCCGGGCAAACTCCCCGCGGAAAAAATCCGGCAGACTTTCGACCTCGAATACGGCCAGGACGCTCTCGAGATTCACACCGACGCCATCAAGCCCGGAGAGAAAGTCCTGATCGTAGACGATCTCCTCGCCACGGGAGGGACGCTGGAGGCTTCGACCAAACTCGTCGAAGCGCTCGGGGGTGAAGTCCTTGAGATCGTGACGATTATCGAACTGACTTTCCTGAAGGGCAGGGAAAGACTGGCAGGCTATCCCCTGTATGCCTGCATCCAGTATTGATCCCCTGTTGCGTCAGTCGAAGAGAGCCGGAACATATGGAAGAGCCGGCACATGATGCACCATCAGCGACGCGATGGAGAACAACAGGGAAAAGAGAAACAGGTTCAGGAAACTTGAGACGGTCAGCCCGGGAAGCATCCGATTGATGACAAAGAGAATGAACAGATTCAGCCCGATCAGCGACAAGGAGAAGAGCAACGTTGTCGCCTCGAAGGGCAGATCGAAGGAAAAGGCAACATAGTCGCGCAAAAGCAGGTTGATCGGAATAAGGGCGAACAAGATGAGGATGTAGCCGACTGGCCCTTCCAGAACGATCTTGTCGCGGAACAAATAGGTCAGCAACAAGAAGAAAAGAACCAGCAACACCCATCGCATGACGGCATCAAGAAGGGTCAGATCCATGGAATCGGAGATGCTCCTGTTCCGACCGAGACCTATCGGCTATCTCGGACGTAGCGTATTGTATAGGACACAGACGGGAAGAAATCCAACAAAAAGAGCAATTCTATTGCATTCCGGCGCGTTATCGGGTAGAAAAAACCAGTTGCGGTCATTCCCTGCCGCGCCGCCAGACCCCGTTTAGCCAGAACCGGTCTTCTCCCGGTTCACCCAAGCCGAAGTCATCTGGATGTGCCATGCTTGAGACCCCTAATGAAATCAGCCAGCGAACCTACCTGGACCTGTTCTCACATCTAAGCCGAATCATTGCCCAAACCACGAACCTTCCCGACCTGGTGCGCTCCTCCGTACAGGTCATCCAGGCGTTCCTAGAGGTGAAGAACTGCTCGATCATGCTGTTCAACACCGCCGGAACCGCCCTGGAAATGAAGGCATCCTCTGTCATCCCCGAAAAAGAATGGCCCTCCATCTCTATCAATATCGGACAAGGGGTGGCCGGAAAGGTAGCCCAGTCCGGCAGGCCCATCTTCGTGGCCCAGAGCCGAGAGGGGAACGACGATTCCGATCCGGCCCGGGACTACGAAACGGACTCCTTCATCTCCGTCCCCTTGCAGAGCGGCAAGTCGATCCTCGGAGTCGTGAACATCACAGACCATGTCAAGAAACGGCGCCTAACCTCGATCGACCTGGACATGCTCGAAGCGATCGCCCGCCTGATCGCCTCGGCCATCGACAGCCATTACTTGTGGGTAAACACACGCGATTCCCGCGAGCATCTGACCAAGGTCGTCAATGGCCTGCCCATCGGCATGTTCACCATCTCCTCATCCGGCCATCTGACCTTGTGCAACCGGGCCGCGCGCAGCTACCTGAACCTGCCAGTCGATCTCGACCTGAATCAGCCGTGGCGCGATTATTTCCCCTCCTCCGTCCAGCCCCACCTCGCACGCGCGCTGCGCGAACTATCCCAGGGACACGCTTCTTTCAGCACTGAATTCGAGGTGCCGGACAGTAACGGCCAGGGCAAGCGCTCCGTTCGTATATCGGCCCTGGAAGCCGAGGATCTGGCCCCACTCGAACGCAATCATGTACTTTTCATGATCGAAGACCTCCAGCAAATGCAGGAATTGTGGGAACTGCGCCGCAGCGACAAAATGAAATCGACTTTCCTCTCGATCATCTCCCACGAACTGCGCACTCCCCTGGCATCCATCAAAGGATCGATTCACCTGCTCGACCAGCTCGCCTCCCCCGAACTTCGCCAGAAGGCCGACCGACTCTTTGCCGTCCTGCACCGAAACAGTGACCGCCTCGCCCGGCTCGTGAACAATGTCCTGGACGTCATGGACCTGGAATCCCAGAGCCTGGTTCTCTACCGAAAACGCACGAATCTTCACAATCTGATCGAACGAATCGTCAAACGCTTCAGAAGCGCCGAATACGAGCGCGAAATCCTCTGGGAGATCGACTTGGCCGCGCCGGCCGACGAAATCTATGTGGACGAAGGCCGATTCGGCCAGGTAGTGGACCACCTTCTCGAAAACGCGGTAAAGTTCACCCAGGACAAAGGCACCATTTCGGTCCAGACCCGCCTTCAGAACCAGCAATGGGTCCTCAGCATCGCCAACTCGGGCCGGGAAATTGACTCTTCCCTGCATGAAAAAATATTCAACCGCTTCAATCAGGTCGACGGCAGCCTGACACGGGACTGCGG
>JABMPG010000035.1 GCA_013203855.1 bacterium | reverse complement strand
GCCCCCGATCCTCCGCCAGCACGAAAGCGCCGGTCATGATGACGCCCACCACCAGACACGGCATCAACTGCCCCACAACAACCCGCGTCCGCCGTCGCACATGCGCATCCGCCTCGCGAACGTAACCGAAAACTACCCCTCCCCCGGAAATCAGAAAGGCCGCCACGGCGACGAGCGTCCAGTAGAGGACATAACCGAGAGGATCGGTTCCTGGCACGACAAGAGGCTGAAGCCACGCCGCACCCACGGCAAAAACGCCCGCCGCGACCGACGGAATGGCTCGGTATCCCCGGTAGAACTGGCTCTTGGCGACCTGCTCGTGAATCTCCGAGATCTGATCCAGAGATCTGTCAACTCGCATAGGAACAACCTCTCTCAATTCCTGATCCCAGAGGCAAGAATAGCCCCTATGCTTTGCCATAGCAAGTACTTATTTTACTAAATGACTCCGTGCCAACTCCTTTGGAACCAGCCCCGCCTTCCATTATCCTGAAACCACTTCCACTTTCGAAATCTTTCTGGCGGTCGCGATGCGCAGAACGTCCCAATATTTCGAAAGACAGGACTTGACAACTCCCCGCGAAATGGGTTAAATGTCTCTGTTGTGATGTTATTCACAGCGTTACATGAATCACAGGAAGAGACACGGACATGCTGCGGATCGCCATCTCAGACAAAGTCATCGGCAGGCTCAGCCTCTACCGCCGCATCCTTGAACGTCGTATCCCCAAGTCCCACATGGACGACCATATCTTCTCCCACGAACTCGCCGCTCTTTGCGGTGGAACCGGCGCTCTCGTCCGTCGGGATCTCATGACCATCGGTTTTTCCGGAAATCCCAAGAAGGGCTATCGGGTGAAGGAACTCCTCAACTGGATCGGCAACTATCTTAACGCTCCAGAAGAGGAGCGGAATGTGGCTCTGGCCGGCGTGGGAAATCTCGGCCGCGCTCTCCTTGCCCATTTCACCTATCGCCGCCCCAAACTTCCCATCGTCGCCGCCTTCGACACCGACGCGCAGCTGCTCAACCGGGTGATTCAGGGCTGCCGTTGCTTCTCCGTCCAGCAGATGGACCAGGTCGTGGGGCAGTTCAACATCCGCGTCGGCATCATCGCTGTTCCCGCCGCTGCGGCTCAGGATGTGACAGATCGCATGGTAAACGCCGGAATCACCGGCCTGCTCAACTTTGCCCCGGTTTCGCTCCGGGTGCCCGCGGACGTGTTCGTCGAGAACATCGACATGACCATGTCCCTGGAAAAGGTCGCGTTTTTCGCGCGCCTGAACGTCAAGGAAAAGGAGGTGGCGAGATGACCGCCACAACCGAAACAACACCGCTGTCCGTCGAAGAAATCCTTCTCAAGCACGCTGGAGCTGGCCGGGACGCCCTGATCCCGATTCTACAGGAAATCCAGGATGAGCAAGGCTTTCTCTCCCGGGAATGCGTCATTCAGGTAGGCGGGCACCTCGGCCTGCCGACCAGCAAGGTGTATGGCGTGGCGACCTTCTACAACCAGTTTCGCTTCCAGCCTCTGGGCCGCTATCACGTCCAGGTCTGCCGCGGCACCGCCTGCCACGTCAAAGGCTCCGCTGCGGTTCTCGAGGCTATCAAGCAGTCCCTGGAAGTGCAGCCGGGCCAGACGACCAAGGATGGCTTGTTCAGCATGGAGGTCGTGGCTTGCATCGGCGCCTGTGGCCTCGCCCCGGTCATCAGCGTCAATGGCGAGTTTTTTGCCGGCGTCACCCCGGAATCGGTGCGCCGGATCATGGACGATTTCCGCAAGAAGGCGGTTGAGCGATGAATCACGAAGAAAACATGCAGCACGCCCTGGGGCTTGTCGAAGAAGCTCCGACCGTTCATCCCGACCTGATGGCCCTTCTTCTGAGCGGCCCCGACGCTATGGCCGAGAATGACGCCCAGTGGTCGCAGGAGAGCCTTCGCCGCCTGCGCCGTGAGCAGGTGGAAAAACCCATCGTCTACGTCGGTGCTGGCACCTGCGGCCTGGGAGCGGGAGCCGGAAAGACGCTCAAGGCCCTCCGCGAGTGCCTGGCCAGCCGCCAGATCAACGCCGAAGTTGTCGAAGTCGGGTGTATCGGCCTGTGCGTCGCCGAACCCATGCTCGACTTCCAGATGCCCGGCCGCACCCGCCTTGTCTATCGCAATGTCAGCGCCGAAAAGGTCGGTGAAATTCTCGACGCCATCGTCGCCGGTCAGCCGGGGCGCGACGACCTAATCGGCCAGCACCGCAATGGCCATCTCGAGTCGTGGGACAGCATCCCCTATCTCGACGAGCACTCCTTCTTCGCGCCCCAAACCCGTTGGGTCCTCGCCAACTGCGGCGTCATCGATCCGGGCCGCATCGACGAATATATCGCCTGCGGCGGATACGGCGCCTTTGCTCGAACGGTGCGGGGTACAACTC
>JABMPG010000311.1 GCA_013203855.1 bacterium | reverse complement strand
GTAGTGGAAGCCGATGTTGGGGAGGGTCTCGGTGACGAGAAACCATTCCCAGCGCCACCATCCTGTGAGAAGCATGAC
Source organism: bacterium (assembly GCA_013203855.1). Taxonomy (GTDB): domain Bacteria; phylum Sumerlaeota; class Sumerlaeia; order UBA8349; family UBA8349; genus JABMPG01. Next base: position 2,755 of record JABMPG010000311.1, on the reverse strand, counting down.
TATTGCATAGGCCGACAAAGCTGCCGTCCATACGGCCACGGTCCGTCTCTTGCCGCCCATCCAGAGAGCCGGGACCAGGAGAATGGGGACGATTTTTATCAGGCAGAGGACGGCCAGGACGACTCCCGCGCTGTTCTCTTTTCCGCGCAGGAGCAGAGCGCCCATGAGGATGAGCAGGACGAGGTTGAGAGGCTCGATATTGCCGTGGTGGATGTCGAGGAATATGGGCGAAAAGAGCGCCAGGGCCAGCGCGCCGACGGCTGGCCAGTGATCGGCTATCCAGGAGGCGGCCTGGATGGGGCATCCGTCTGTCCGCCGTTTCGAATCGGTGATCCGGGGACGGTACGCCCCCACTACGATGACCAGCGATGCAAAGACAAAGATGGCGTGGCATAGATCCCACACGAACTCAGCTCGATCGGCGGGCACCCAGGCCAGAAAGACGAAAAGCCAGGCGGTGAGGAGAGGATAATTGAAGCCGAGATAGTTCTCGCCGGTGTAGGGGCTCCGGTTTTCCAGGACGGCTCGCGCTGCCTCCACGTGCTTGGGGAAATCGACTCCGTCCCAGAAAAACTGATAAATCAAGATGTGCTTGATGAAAAGCGTCGCGAAGAAGGCCCAGAAGAGCACGATCAGCAGCCGGAGCAGAACCCGGCCGACTTTGGGTTGGGGGGTGGAGGAGACAAGAGAGAGTGAATGTTCCGGCATCGTCATCCTGCGAGCGGGTCAGATCTTCCGGCAGCTGCGGATGGCATGAAGAAGGTTGTCCGCGGCGTTGGCTTTATTGATGTAGGCCGCGGCACCGGCCCTTTCCATCCGATGGGCCAGGTCGGCTTCCTCGAACATGGAGAGTCCGACGATATAGGCATCGGGATCTTCCGCGCGGATTCGGCGGGTGGCTTCGATTCCATCCATTCGGGGCATGGCGCAATCCATGATGACCACGTCGGGTCTCAGACGCCGGTATTCTTCGATGGCGCGCACACCATCGCCAGCCTGTCCGATAACCTCGACATCCTCCTCGTCTTCGAGCAGAACCGCAAGTCCTTCGCGCATGACTTTGTGATCGTCGACCAGGAGGACCTGGATGATCGACCCGGGATCGGGAGGTGTCTGGGGTTCCTCCGGGGGGCAGCTGTGCTCGAAGGTCAGTTCGAAACCGGCGCCGCCATCGACCTCTCGGCAGATTGCCATCGGCATGGTGAGGCAGAAACAACTTCCGGTTTCCGGCTCGCTGTGGATCTCGAGTGTTCCGCCGAGATAGTTTGTTCTTTCGATGATGCTGAGCAGGCCGAAGCCGGGGGCGCTGCCTCCCGAAGTTTTCAGATCGGCTGGATCGAAGCCGCGGCCCTGGTCTTCCACGGTCAGGCATAGGTTTTCGCCTTCGCGAGACAGGCCTACCGTGGCGGAATCGGTTCCGGCGTGTTTGATGACGTTCGTGAGCATTTCCTGGACCGCGCGAAAGAGGAAGGCCCGGATAGATACGGAGAGAGGCTCGATCTCTCCCTCTGTTTTCAGTTGTACGTTCATGGCATACTTGTGGCGTTTCTGCCGCACGAGCCATTGTAGCCCGGCAGTCAACCCGCCCTGCTTGAGCACAGGAGGGCTCAGCTCATGGGCGAGGTTGCGGGACTTGGCGATGGATTCGTCCAGGAGATCGGCGATGCGACGCAGAGAGCGCATGCCTGAGTCGTTCATCGCGGGGCGGTTCAGAAGGGTGCCGAGTTGGAATCGGGCGCCGGCGAGAAGTTGTTGGAGATCGTCGTGGAGGACTTCGGCCAGTCTTTCGCGCTCGCGCTGTTCGGTCTGGGAGAGTTCGAGGGCAAGTTCCTGCAGTTGAAGGGCCCGCTGTTCGGACAACTCATGTTTTCGGACCGCCTCTGTCTCATAGCGTTTGGTTTCGCTGACGTCGATTCCGATGCCGATCTGGGAGCTGTCGGAGAGTCGGACGTTGGCCCAGCGGCTCTGCAGCTGCGTGCCGAATTTCGTTGTCAGGATGAGATCTTTCCAGCCGGGCTGGGCCGCCGCCATGTAGTCCCATGCCTCGCGACGATACTCGGGATCGGGGAAGCAGGCCTGCATGACGTCCATGTCGCTGAATTCGGCGGCCGAGTAGCCGAGGCGGTTTTCGCATTCGCGGTTGCACATGGAGAAATGCCCGACCGCGTCGTAGAAGGTGAGCATGACGGGGATATTGTCGATGAGGGTCTGGAGTGTTTCGTTACGCGCCTCGAGTTCGGCTTGGGTGGCGCGCCTTTCCTTTGCTTCTTCCTCAAGCAGTTCGATGGAAGCGGCGAGATCGGCCGTGCGCTCGGCCACGAGGGCTTCCAGTTGTTGACGCACGGCGGGACAGGGAGATTTCTCGCAGGTTTGGTCGCTGGGATTGGACTCGTCAGAGATCTCGCTATCGAATATCCAGAAAGGGGCGTCGAGTCGGTTTTGACCGGGAGATTTGCTGGCTTCGGGTTCATCTGTCATGGCAGACCTCCAAAACATTTTCTCCGACGGGGAAACGGCGGCGGCAAGCGTGCCAGACTGAGGAGCCTCGCACGTTTTCCTGGACTTACAGAACAGAATGTCGCGACCCTACATCACCTCTCCCGTCTTGTCAAGGGGGGCGGCGCTTCGGGCAAATGCGCCTCGATCCTTCACGGGTGAAACGGGGCGGGGCACGGGCGGGAGGGCTGGGGGGCGATTCCTTGTTGGTTTCGGAGGCCTTGGGCAGGTGCCGCCTTGGATTTCGCGTTCTCGGGGG
>JABMPG010000310.1 GCA_013203855.1 bacterium | reverse complement strand
GCTCGAAGCCGTCTATCTCCGAGAGAAGCTGGTTGAGGGTCTGCTCGCGTTCGTCGTGGCCCCCTCCGAGGCCTGCGCCGCGATGGCGTCCGATGGAGTCGAGCTCGTCGAGAAAGATGATGCAGGGCATGTTTTGCTTGGCGTTCTTGAAGAGGTCTCTCACGCGGGAGGTGCCAACGCCAACGAACATCTCCATGAAGTCGGAGCCGGTGATGCTGAAGAAGGGGAGGTCGGCCTCGCCGGCGACGGCACGGGCCAGAAGGGTCTTGCCTGTTCCCGGGGGGCCGACGAGGAGGACACCCTTGGGCACGCGGCATCCCAGCCGGAGGTATCGCTCGGGGCTTTTGAGGAAGGTGATGATTTCCTTGAGGCTTTCCTTTTCTTCTTCCAGCCCCGCCACGTCGTCAAAGGTTACCGAGGCCTTTTCTTTCTCGAAGCGTTTGGCGCCGGAGCGGCCGATGGACATGACGTTGCCGGCCTGGCGCGAGGCGTTTCGAAAAATCAGGATGCCCAGCGCCACGAAGAGAAGAATGGGGAGGAGGTTAAGCAGCAGAAAGCCGACATTCTCCCCCGTTCCGCGAGAGACGAATTCCACGTCCTGTCCTTCTATTTCTTCCGTCAGATTGTCATCTCCGAACGGCGGGAACTTGGTGCGGAAATCACTAGACTGGACCATCTCGCTCGCGCCGGACATGGTTGTCTAAACGACCGTGATAGGTGTCTTGAACTCGCCTGTCAGATTATCGCCATCGGCGACAAGTCGATGGATGTTGCCGCTCTTCAACTCCTTCTTGAAGCGCGTGTAAGGGATGGACTGGCCCGGCTGTTCGTCCTGTTGCCACAGCAGGAAAAGGAGAATTGCCAATCCAATCAGGATTGGCCACCACGGATAGCGCGGACGCCTCTTCTCCGAAGGTTGGGGTTGGTCGAAGGGGGGGTTCTGGGAAGGATAGGCAGACATTGTTCTCAGTTCAGAGTTTGTGACGGACGAGGCCGGGGACCGACATCCGATAGCCTTTGCAGGTTAGGCAGATGGTGGTTGCCTTGCCAGTGTTCGATCCGGGGCATGTCAGCAGTGCCACGAGATCCCGTGGCGCCATGCTTTTTCTTTGCCCGGCGAATTTGCTGACCGCTTCCGAACGGGGTGGATGTTCCGTCTTTTCAGGAGTTGGCGATCGGCGTTCTTGGGAGTGCTGAAGCCATGCTTCCCGTTCCTTTTTGAGGCGGACCTGCTTTGGCAGAAGAAACGAGCCCCCTTTCGTCGTACGGGCAGGATGGCTGCCCCTGGAGAAAGCTCGGGGCATGGCTTGTGCACTCCCCAAACAGCGCCTTCAAATGCCGGTCATTCCCACGCCCGCGACGGGCGTTTTGCAGGAGGGACAGGCGCCTGTTTGGGTGATACGGTTGCTCGTTACGCCGGAGCCGGAACGGATGATGACGGTCTCGCCGCAGGAATGGCAGAAGGTGTTGACCTCCCCGCCGATGTTTCCTCCATACAAGTACCGCAGTCCGGCGTTCCGGCCGATGTTCCGCGCTTGTTCGAGGACGCCGACGGGGGTGGGGGGAGTGCCCTCCATCAGATAGTCGGGATGGAAGCGGCTGATGTGCCAGGGGATGTCCGGGTCAAGTTCGGCGAGGAAACGGGCGATGTCTTCGAGTTCTTGCGGGCTGTCGTTGAGACCGGGGATGACGAGCGTGGTCACCTCGAGCCAGATGCTTTTCTCTTTTATTCGCCGGATGCTGTCGAGGACCGGCTGGAGACGGGCCCCGGCGAACTTGCGATAGGTTTCGTCGCGAAAGCTCTTGAGATCGACGTTCGCCGCCTCCAGATAGGGCGCCATCAGGCCGAGCATTTCGGCGGTCATATATCCATTGGTGACGAAGACGTTGGCCAGACCTTTTTCTTTCGCTTTCCGGGCCGTGTCATAGGCGTACTCGAAAAACATGGTCGGTTCGGTATAGGTATAGGCGATACTGCGGGAGCCGGACAGGATGGCCTGTTCGACGAGTTCTTCGGGGGTGGCCTTCTCGCCCATGATGAGATGGCGTTCTCGGGGCATCTGGGAAATTTCACTGTTCTGGCACCAGCGGCATCGGAAATTGCAGCCGGCCGTGGCCATCGAGAGAGCCTTCGAGCCGGGGTAGAAGTGCATGAGCGGTTTCTTCTCGATTGGATCGACGTGGCGAGCGATAGTCCGCCCGTATACGAGGGTGTGGAGTTTGCCGCTCCGGTGCTCACGGACGTTGCAGATGCCCATTTCCCCGTCGGCGATCACGCAGCGGTGGGCGCAGAGATGACAGGTGACCTTGTCCTCCGGTCCCGAGCTCCAGAGCATCGCTTCCTTGAGTTCTATCTGCCGATCGAGCACTTGGCTCTCTTCCTTGGGTCAGTTCGCTGTCGGGGCGTTCGAGTCCCCGCCGACCTCTCCGCTCAGACGATGGCTCCGGCGTATTCATCGATGGCATCGTCGATCGTCTTGAGTTCATCCTTGCCAAGAATCACGTCGCCCGCGGCGGCGTTTTCCTCGGCCTGTTGGATGGTGCGAATGCCGCAGATCACGTGGGTGAGGCCGGGCTGGTGCGCGGTCCAGGCCACGGCGAGCTGGGCGAGGGAAACGCCGTGGTTTTCGGCGACGGGCTTGAACTTCTCCAGCATCTGCAAAACGCGTCCACGATTTTCCTTGCTGAAACGCTTGCTGCTGCGGCGCAGATCGCCCTCGTCGAACTCGCGGGCCAGCGTCACCTTTCCGGTCAGGAGTCCCTGGCCGAGCGGCGAGTAGGCGAGGACGGCGACGTTGTGTTTTTCGCAATAGGGCAACTGGTCCTCCTCGATGCCCCGATCGATCATGGAGTACTTCTCCTGATCGCTGTCCAGGGGCCCCACAGAGCGGTATTTCTCCACTTGGCTGGACGAGGCATTGCTGACGCCAATGGCGCGGATCTTCCCCTCGTCCTTGAGCGCCATCAGCGTTCCCATGACCTCTTCGAGCGGCGTGCCAGGCGCCTGCCAATGGGTCTGGTAAAGGTCGATGCAGTCGGTCTGGAGACGCTTCAGGCTGAGTTCGACCTCCTGCCGGATGGAGTCGGGGTGCAGGTAAACGCGAATGCTGAGAAGGCCCAGCGGATCCGGGCCATGCGCATTGGAACGGAACCGTTCCTCGCCGACCGACATGTCGGCAACCATGCCGCACTTGGTGGCAAGAACGACTTGGTCCCGCCGGTCGCGAACAGCCTTGCCCACGACTTCTTCCGAGAGGCCGAAGCCGTAAATGGCCGCCGTGTCGATACAGTTGATGCCATTGTCGAGGGCGGCGTGGATGGCTTGGATCGAGGCTTTCTCATCCGAGCCGCCCCACATCCAGCCGCCGATGGCCCAGGCGCCCAGAACGACGACGGACGCCTCGATGTTGGATTGCCCGAGGGGTCGGGTGCGCATGAAGCATGTCCTTTCAGGTGACGAAACAGTCAGATCAGATTGGCCTTCAGTTCGATTTTGGGCCCGGCCAAGGCCTTCGAAACGGGACAGCCCTGACGGGTGGCTTCGGCGATCTGCTGGAATTCGTCGTCGCCGATCTCGGGAATCTTGGCCTCGGTCTCGAGTTGGATACGGGTGATCTCGAAACCGCCCGGAACTTCCTCGAGGTGAACCTCGGCCTTGGTCTCGATCTTATCAGGCCTGTAACCCGCGTCACCGAGTTGGGCGGCGAGGGCCATGGAAAAGCAACCGGCCAGGGCGGCGCCGATGAGTTCCTCGGGGTTGGTTCCGGGCTGGTCCTGAAAACGGGTCTTGAAAGAGAAGGGGCCGTCGAAGGCGCCGCTTCCGAGTTTCATCGACCCTTTTCCCTCCTTCAGGTTTCCTTCCCACGTCGCCTGCGCTTTTCGTTTCGCCATTAGTGTTGCTTCCTTTCTGTGGATGCGTGAACCTCAAATCATCGGGAACGGGAAGCATGGCTCCAGCACCCGCCAAATGATGCTTCTCTCAACCCAACTCTTTGTTTCCGAGGATCATGGTTTCGCTGCATGCCGGGCATTTCCGGTCGGCAGGGGGCGTTCCGGGGGAGTGGGGCTTGCGATTCCCGCAGGCGATGCAAACCCACTCCTCAGCCTGTCCGATCTGAAAACCGGTGGGTTGGCCGGGGCCGGCGCCGATGCCTTCTCCCGGTTCGGGGGGAGAGGCCGTGGCGGGGCTCCCCTTGCCGGAATACATACCCGTCACCGGACCTTTGCGCAAGGCCAGGTCGCCTTCTCTGAATTTCCGAAGATTCTTCCCGACTGTCCCGGCGATGCCGTCGTAGGTTTCCAGGCCCGTCGCGGCGAGAATTTCGCCGGCTTCCGAGCCGATCAGGCCAGTCACGAGAGCGTCGGCCTCGTTCACCACGATCAGCCGGGCTGCCTCGGCGCTTTCGTCGCACGACGCTTCCCGGTTTGGATTGTCGATCGCGTCCAGAAGTTCGCCTGATTCAGTGTCGCAGAATAGAAAGAAGCGGCAGCGGGCGAAGTCCTCGGCGAACTGGCTGGACAAGATGGATCCGTTGGAGGTGATCGCCAATTTCATGGCATCGTCTCCTCTTTCCGTTCTTTCTCGCCCACTTGAAGCTCACCGCGGTCTACCCCGGCATTTCCATTCTCAGGCTGGAACGCGATGATGAGAATCCGGTAGCTGCCCGGCTTCTCGATCCGTGCCGAGGCCTCGAACTGGCTGGGGATGTCTGCATAGCGCAGGGGGACGCGCCGAACCACTTTCCCGTCTTGCATGATCCACGCCATCGCGCGAAACTGTGCAGGATTCCAGGGCAGATCGGGGGTGATGGGACAGCCGCACATCATAGCGACACGTGCCTGGATCTGGAACTCGACCGGCTCTCCTTCGAAAGGCACTTCGGCCAGGGACTGATTCTTCACGATCAGGCCGGGCAGGGTGATGAGAAAAGCGTCGCCTTCGATAATGTCAAAACCCGGGATGATCCATTGCGTGAGGGTGACGGTATTGACCGACTGCGGTTCGTTCATAGGGCCAGTGGCGCTGATCTTGACCTTGAGGGGGCGCTCGATGTTCACTATCGCGTGGAAGACAGGCGATTCCTCAGTGGAGACAGTAGAATGGTGGGGCTTTTCTTCGGTCATGATCCGCTGTCCCTCCTGGGTCGGGCCCTCCGTCAGGCCCTCGGCCAGGATTTCGCCGGTGTCGTAATCCTCGATCACGATGCGCGCTCCGCCGACGGAGTCGCCAATCAAACTGCCGCCTCTGCTGATGACGCGCACATCGACGCGGGTTTCCTCGGCGACGACGACGGACGTGAGCAGCAGGCACAGGATGCCGACGATTGTGATTTTCATAGTTTGCTCTTTCCGGGCTTTTTCAGCCAGCCCTGTTCAGCCGATCCCGGGCCCAGTTGACCAGGCCGCCTTTCAGCAGGATTTCGATCTGCCGGGGAGACAGGTCGTGCCGCGCCTGAAAGGTGCTGGCTCGGGATGTGTTTTCGACTTCGAAATGATGGCCCGACTGAAGACGGGCGTGGATATCAGTCAGGCGCAGCCGGTCGCCCTGCTTCAGTCGCTCGTAGTCGTCCTCGTTGGTGAAGGTCAGGGGCAACACGCCGAAGTTGATGAGGTTCTGCCAGTGAATCCGGGCAAACCCCTTGGCGATCACGAGGCGCAGTCCGAGATATCTCGGAGCGAGTGCGGCATGCTCCCGGCTGGAGCCCTGGCCGTAGTTGGTCGCGGCGATGATCGCGTGCCCGCCCTGCTCGCGAACCTTCAAAGCCCGGTCGTGATAGGTGTCGTCGATGATCTCGAAACAGAACTCGCTGATCCGGGGGATGTTGCTCCGGAAGGGAAGCACCCGGGAACCGGCGGGCATGATTTCATCGGTGGAGATGTCATCCTCCACTTTCAAAAGGACGACGATGTCGATGGTGACGGGAAAGGGGTCGAAGGTCGGCAGAGTGGCGATGTTAGGCCCTTTGCGGAGGTCGGTGTTTCGGGATTCCTCGGGCGATGGAGGAGCCTGCATCATCTCGCCATTGAGGATCGGGTCCTCCGGTTCCAGAATCTTCGGACAGGGGAAATCCAGCGTCCGGGGATCGGTGATCATTCCCTTGAGAGCGGAGGCGGTGGCGGTTTCGGGACTGACAAGACAGACCTTGTCCTCGCGGGTTCCCGATCGGCCGGGGAAATTGCGCGGCACGGTCCGGAGGCTGATTTCATTGGTGGCCGGGGCCTGTCCCATGCCGATGCAGCCGTTACAGCCCGCCTGGTGGATGCGGCCTCCGGCGTGGATGAGGCTGATCAGATGGTTGTCGCGCACGAGGGTTTCCAGGATCTGGCGCGAGGCCGGATTGATGTCGAATGAGACCCCGGCGTGAACGCGACGTCCCTTGACCATTTCGGCCGGGACGGCAAAATCGCGGTAGCCGGGATTGGCGGAGGAACCGAGATAGCTCTGATAGATCCGCTTTCCCGCCACCTCGCGCACGGGCTGGACGTTGCCGGGGCTGGAGGGCATGGCGATGAGGGGCTCGATCTGGGACAGGTCGATCTCTTCGAGGACGTCGTACTGTGCGTCCGGATCGGCCAGGAGTTCGATCCAGTCCTTTTCGCGACCCTGACCGCGCAAAAACCGTCGGACCTCCCGATCGGAGGGGAAGACCGTAGAGGTGGCGCCGAGTTCGGTTCCCATATTGGCGATGACGTGGCGATCCATGGTGGAGAGACAATCGAGGCCTGGGCCGTAGTATTCGATGACCCGGCCGCCGCCGCCGCTGACTCCGTGTCGGCGGAGCATCTCGAGGATAAGGTCTTTGGCGCTGACCCAGTCGGGGAGGCTGCCAGTGAGTTTCACGCCCCAGATGTGGGGCATCCTGAAGAAAAACGGCTCGCCAGCCATGGCCATGGCGACCTCAAGGCCGCCCGCCCCGATGGCGAGCATCCCCACCGCGCCAGCGGAGGGCGTGTGACTGTCTGACCCGAGGAGGGTCTTGCCGGGCTTCCCGAAGTTTTCCTGGTGCATGGGATGGCTGACACCGTTTCCGGGACGGCTGAACCAAACGCCGAAACGGCGGCAGGCCGATTCGAGGAAGAGGTGGTCGTCCGGGTTGCGGCTGTCGGCCTGGATCAGGTTGTGATCGACGTACTGGGCGGAGATCTCCGTGCGGACACGGTCCAGTTTCATCGCCTCCAGTTCGAGCATGACCATGGTGCCAGTGGCGTCTTGGGTGAGCGTCTGGTCGATGCGGATGCCGATCTCCTTGCCGACCTGCATTTCGCCTTCAACCAGATGGGCTTGGATGAGTTTTCGGGCAACGTTTTCGCCCATGGAGCAACCTTTCTAACCTCCGGGCAGAGGGGGACACAAAGGATCAGGTTGTCCTGAAAATGGACCTTGAGCCTCTTATATGTACAACATCTTCCGGATCTTTTGAAGCCTTCAGGACCGGTCTCTCGCTTCCTTGTGGCCCTCAAAGCAGTCGAATTCGCGCTTCTTGCCTTCTTTTGTCGCTTGAAAGGTTTTGTCGTATTCGTTGCTGCGGGTTTCGCGCTTTAGGCTGATGCCTGGGCTATGCTCGCTTCCCTTCGGCCGTTTTCAACGGCGGAGTTTGTCTCTCGCTGGCTCCCCCGAGATCGGCTTCCTCCGGCACGGGATCGTTCATGTTTTCCAAGAGGCGCTCTCTGGCGGCTCCCGCCCCCCAGATTCAGGGCCTGGTCCAAGGCATACAGGTTGAAGAAACAGTGATGGCTCCCGTGACCTTTGGGAGGCATTGGGCCGCCATAGCCCCGCTCGTTGGAATCGTTCATTCCCTCTTTCCCGAACCCCTCAGTCGCAGTGTCACCTTCGCGACGCGTTCGCCCAGAGCCTCGGCGATCCGCAGGTCCTCCGGAGCGGGCTCGAGCTCGCCCTGGGGGCCGGCGATGGTGGAGGGACCGTAGGGCGTGCCGCCGCGACCTTCGGTGTGGAGCAGCTCCTTCACGGAGTATGGGACGCCGACGACGATCATGCCGAGGTGAATGATGGGCGCCATCATGGTAAACAGCGTGGTTTCCTGTCCGCCGTGGCTGCTGGCAGTGGAGGTGAAGACGCCCGCTGGCTTGCCTTCGAGCTCGCCCTTCAGCCACAGCTGGGCCGTGGAGTCGAAGAGCGCTTTCATCTGGGCAGTCATGTTGCCGTAGCGGGTGGGCGAGCCGAAGATAATTCCGTCCGCCTCGCGCAGGTCGTCGAGAGTGCATTCCGGGATGTCCCGCTGCTCCTCCTGAATTCTTTTCAGATTCTCGCTCTTGTCGATCTTCTCCTGCATCATCTCGAGTTCGCGCACCCGTCGGAGGACTGGCTCGACTCCGTCGACTCTTTCTACCCCTTTCACGACGGCGCGGGCCATCTTGAGGGTGTGGGCGGTCAGCGAGTAGTAGACAACGAGGATTCTCATGATGGATCCTTTTCGATCTCAGAGAGGGAGTCCGATTTCCATCCGGTCAGATCTTTTCGAGCACCATGACCGGCGAGGGCGCCGCCCCAACACCGTTTACCATATCCAGGATCGGAAGTCGTAGTTGCGGACCTCAAGATTGTCGCGGACGTTGGCGGCACCCGCCTGCCAGGCGTTTTCGTTTGCCATGCGTCGTTCGAAAAAGTCGTAAGCCGTCCCCGTCAGGGTCACCGTGCCGTTGTTCACCTGGACCTCAATGCCCTCGCTGGTAACGTAGGGACTCCAGTAAAGATGGGAGATTACGTCCTGGCGAAGTTGCGTGTCGTCTTTGATCCGGACAGAGCGGTTGAGCACGATGCTGTTCTGCACATCCACAACGCCCAGGACGTGGCCCGCCATCTCCTCGACCCGCTGGCGTTCATAGCGATTGTCGGCCACGCCATAGAGGAAGACCTTGCCGTTGCGGGCATCAAAGGTGAATTTCTTCCGGTCGAGATAGGCGTCCCGTTCGATCGCGGCAGCCACGCGGTCTTCTAGCACGTCGTCCTGGGGCTGGTTGATGGGGCGGACACGCAGAAGGTTATGTACCTGGACTACGCCGGCAGTGTTCTCGGCCGTTTCCCCGGCGGCCCATTTGGCTTCCAGGTTGCCGACCATGCCCGTCAGGGTCACCGTGCCGCCCTCGACCGCCACGGTGGGGGCATACGTTCGCACGCGCGGATCGTAAGCGAAGGCGTCGAGAACGGCCTGCTTGATTTCGTCATCGGGCAGGACCGGGGAAGAGACGCGTTTCATGCCGGACTGGGCATCCCAACTGACCTCGACCGCCTCGGCGTCCACGGATTGCACGCCCATGACCCAGGCATTCGTGGCCGCGCGGGCCTGCTCGGCGGCGCTGCCGACCGTGCCACCCAGGGTTACGTTGCCCCCTTCAGCCTCGATTTTCAGGTTCCGGGCATCCACGTAAACGTCGGCCCTGAGGCGGGCGCGAATTTCCTCGATGATCTGATCGTCGCTTCTTTCCTCCAGATAGTTCACGTTGATATTGTTCAGCACTTCCCGCACGCCGCGCACGCCTCGGGCGACCCGCTCGGCCAGGCGTTTCTGCTCCCAAGATTCAACGGACCCGGTCAGGGTGACCAAAGCGTCCGTCACGGCGACTTCAATCTTGTAACTCTCTGTCGCGGGGTCCATGGCGAGCGCCCGAAGGATGTCGGCGCGGATCTCGTCGTCCGACCGATCCGCCGCCGAGACCTGAATTCGATTGATGACCGATCTCACCCCGCGCGTGCCCCGGGCGACATCCTCGGCGCGGTCGCGGGCGAGCAGGTTCGAAACCGACCCGGACAGCGTGACGACTCCCTCAAGGGTGCTGACATCCACGAAATGGGAGGCGACGGCCTCATCGACCGCCAAGCGTGACTCGATGGCGTTGGTGATCCGGCTGTCGGACATCTCTCGGGCCTGGCCGAGGGCGGTCGGCCTGTACGCAGAAATGAGTACAGCTAGAACGATGGTGAGAATTCCCACTTGCCGGACCGCCTTGATCGCGCCCATGACAGCCTCCTTGATTTCCAAAGCGACAACATCTTTTCCACTTATCCCACGCGGGCGGGTCCTCTTCAATTGGGGGATATGCGTAATCTTGCGCGGTTAGAAATACGGATGCATGTAGATGTACGGACGCACCGAGCCCTCCCCAGGCTTGCGCCCGAGGCCACAAAGCTGTCGCCCTCTGCTAGGGCTCAGAACATTCTGCTGTTGCGCGGTTACTTTCCGGAATCGCTATGGACTCACGCGATGTGTGAGGTCTTTTCTGGAGACTTTTCGATCGCACATGCCGCGCTTGAGAACTGGGTTTTCAGATGGCGGCTTCGACGTGACTGTTTGGCCCAGTCAGACGCGCTCTGGCTTCCTGCTTGAGGGCTTCTATGCAGGCTTCGATGGTGACGACGCCCTGGTCGCCGAGGCCGTGGCGGCGGACACTGACGCTGTTTTGCTCCTGCTCTTTTTTGCCCACGATGAGCATGACTGGGATTTTTTGCATTTCGGCTTCGCGGATTTTCAGGCCGATCTTTTCGTCGCGCACGTCGGCCTCGGCGCGAAGACCGGCTGCGCGAAGCTGATCGGAGACCTGCGCGGCGAAGGCGTGCTGATCCTCGGAGAGGGAAAGCACTCGGACCTGTTCGGGTGAAAGCCACAGGGGCAGGTTGCCGGCGTAGTGCTCGATGAGAATGCCGAGGAAGCGCTCAATGGAGCCGAAAATGGCGCGGTGGATCATGACGGGCCGGTGCTTTTCGCCGTCAGGACCGATATAGTTCAGATCGAAGCGCACGGGCATGGAAAAATCGACCTGGATCGTGCCGCATTGCCAGGAGCGGCCGAGGCAGTCCTTGATATGAAAGTCGATCTTCGGGCCATAGAACGCGCCATCGCCGGGGTTGAGCTGATACTGAATCTCTAGCTCGGCCAGCGCCCGCTCGAGCACGCTCGTCGCCTGCTCCCACATCTCGTCGCTCCCGATGCCCTTCTCGGGCCGCGTGCTCAGTTCGATGTGTACGTCTTCGAAGCCCACGGTCTGGTAGACGTGGAGGATGAGACCGATGGCGTCCTTGACCTCCTTGGC
>JABMPG010000309.1 GCA_013203855.1 bacterium | reverse complement strand
CCATGATCCAGGGCCTGGTTCGTCATCTCTTGAAGAGATATGGCTCGGAAGAAGTCCGGAAATGGCCCTTCGAGGTGTGGAACGAACCCGACGTGCCGGGTTTCTGGGGGGGAACCCAGGAAGGCTATTTTCACCTTTACGAGCAGACCGCGACGGCCATCAAGGAGGTCGATTCCGATCTGAGCGTGGGTGGTCCGGCGACTTGTCCCGCCTCCATCAACTGGATCACCCCTTTTCTCGAAATGTGCGACCGCAAGGGCGTTCCGGTGGATTTCGTCTCCACCCACTCCTACTACGCCGACAAGAGCGAGTTCACGGGGGAATACATGTACCAGACTCTGCACCCCCTGAATCATGCTCAGAAACAGTTCCATGAGGCAAGATCAAGAGTCCGGAACTCGCCATTTCCGGATCTTCCGCTCCACATCACGGAATACAATACCTCGTGGACCCCTCGCACCCCCATTCACGACACGGCTTTCAATGCTGCCTTCCTGGGTCCGTTGCTCAGTACCGGCGGCGATCTCGCGGATTCTTTTTCCTATTGGACATTCTCCGACGTGTTCGAGGAGAACGACATTCCAAGGTCCATTCTTCACGGCGGCTTTGGCCTTCTCGGCCTGCGGGGAATACGGAAGCCGACTTTTCACCTCTTTGCCTTCTTCGCGAGGCTGGGCGAGTGTCTTCTCCATCGAGACGAGGACCTGATTCTGACAAAGCGCTCCGATGGCACGATCGTTCTGGTGGCATGGAATCCGGTTGTGGAACGCCGGGAGACGGAGAAGAAGAGAATCCGACTCGATCTCTCCGGAATGGCAAAGGAATCCTTCGTCAAACGCCAGAGGGTGAATGAGGACCAGGGGAATGCGTGGACGTGCTGGCGCCTTCTCGGGCGGCCCCGCTATCCTTCCAGGGACCAACTGCACTCGCTTCAGGACGCATCCGTCCCGGGCTTTGAGATCAGGAGGATGACTGCCAGTGAGGGCCACCTGGTTCTGGAGTTCACGATGGATCGAAACGAAGTTACGCTTATTGAGATGGAGCCGATCGAGGACGAAAGCGCGAGTTACGTCGGGCTGGACGATTCCAAGACACCGGGCTATTGATACGTTAGCCGCATGAAACACTCCTCGTCTGATACGACCTTTCGCGCGACAGGGTTTCTGTGCATCTGAATTGGAACAGGAAGAGAAGTTCTTTGCGCATCCAAACTCAAAACCACAGGGAGGGATAATCACCATGAGAGATTTCATCGGGTTGGAGCAGTTTATCGACGACAGTTACGCAAAGCGCACGGACCATCGCTTCCACTCGATGGGTTGTCCGTTGTCGCCTGATTTTTCCCGGGCGAGACAGGAAGCCCTCGTTGAACGAGAGCGCATGAAACGCTCACAGCCCTGGGCAACACAAACAGATATCGTCTGGGTGATATGCCTGCATCAAGCGGGCGTGATCAACCGCGAGAAAGCCGCTGTCGTTCTGGCCGCGCTGGACAAAGTGCGGGATGTCGACGAAGGAGTATCGGGCGAGGAACGTCTGGTCAAAGTCCTGGATGGGGATAGGGATACGGCCAGCATTGTCAACTACGGGCGTACCCTCCAGTAACCGATGTATCGCATGAAGCTGCGCGACAAGCTGCTTGATGTTGTTGACGATCTCCTGGAACTGATGAAGCTGACCCATCGAATGGCCATGGACAACCTGGACACCATCATGGTAGGGCACACCCATATGAATCACGGGCAGCCGATCACCTATGCACACTACCTTATCGCGACCATCGATGGGCTGTATCGCGGCCTGGAGCAGCTGGAACTGGCCTATCGCTTCACAAACGTCAACTCGGGCGGTTGCGGATCCTGTTCAGGCACGACCTGGCCGGTGGACCGCGGGCTGATGGCCGATCTGCTTGGGTTGGATGGCGTGATGGAGCCAACGTACGACTGTGAGGCATCTCAGGATCATTCGATGGCGATCATGTTCGCGCTCTCGAACATCGCACTGCACCTCAGCCGCTACGCTCGCAACCAGTACATCTTGGCCTTTGACGAATTCGACATGTTCCGCACACACCCGTCTATGTGCGGCATGAGCTCATTCATGCCACAGAAATGCGATCCGTGCTCCATGTTCGAGTGGGTCGGTATCACCGCCTCCGACGTGCTGGGTGAGATGTCGCGCGGCGCCTTCCAGATGAAGGGCGAGCCGCACGCCGACGTGCAGGCCGCGTTCCAGCTTCCCTTTGTTACCGCGGATTGCATGGTGAAGGCTCAGGCATGCATCGGGACGTATCACGACCTGCTGAAACACAGCATCCCGCAGAAGGAACGCATGCTGAAGATCGTGCGTGCCGGCTACAGTTGTGCCACGGAGGTGGCGTCGCACCTGATCAAAGAACACGGATACGGTGGACGCCTGGCTCACAGCGTCGTGGCGACCATGGTGCGCAAGGCCCGGGAGAAGGGGCTGAAGAGCTACGAGTGCACCGGCGAGCTGCTTGACGAGGCGGCGGTTTACCTCGATGTCCGCCAGCCGGGCTTGGACACGGAGACGGTGCAGCGACTGCTGGACCCGGAGTCGTTCATCCAATCACATCATCACCTCGGGGGCACAGCGCCGAAGGAGAACAGACGTCTGCTCGAGAAACGAGCCGGGACTCTCGATCAGGCCGCGGAACGTCAAAGCGCGCGGCGCGAGCGCGTGGAAACGGCGCTCCGCAATCTCGATCGGAAATCAGCTCAGATACAGGGCAGATCTGCTTGACAGGGGTCAATATACATGGGGGTTTGCCCCTGAGATTCTCGCGCGACGTTTCCAAGTCCTGAAGAGGCGAAGCGACCTTTTCTGATTGCGTCGATGCCAATGTGGACTTCCACACCATCGTCGTTTTTCGATAAGCTGCCATCCCTTGGAGAACCACCGAGCAATGACTGAATTCAATTATCGCCTGGTAGAGGAAACCGCAAGAGAACTCTACATCCGTGCTTTGAAGAAGATGCCCCCCGATGTCACGCAAGCGATTCGAAGTGCATCCGACCACGAAACGAACCCGACTGCCAAGACCGTCTTCCGCACCATCTTGAAGAACATCGAACTGGCTGATACACAGAATATGATCCTCTGCCAGGACACTGGTTTGCCCGTCTATTTCGTCAAGATCGGCGGCCGGTTCCTTCTCGAT
>JABMPG010000308.1 GCA_013203855.1 bacterium | reverse complement strand
CGTTTGACGACCGGCTTCTCCACTTCACCCGAGACGCGACGGGCGGACGTCGGGCCGAGATCGTCGGAGCGAACCGGACTGTCGGCAAACGCGGGCTGGCCCTCCAGTTTGATGGCCGTTTCACCTGCGTGGACCTGGGTAACCTGGATCCGGCGGATGGCGATTTCACCCTCGCCGCCTGGGTCAAGCCGTCGAAGCGAATCGAGAAAACCTTCCGCGCAGTCCTGTCGAAGGAGCGGGTCTTCTCAGAGAGGAACCAGTTTCACCTCGCGATCGCGGACGAGAATCGTGTTGTGTTCGTCATGTCCGACGTCGTCTCCCGTCAGGCCCTGACCCTGGAGACGGCCTTTGGCAAGGCCCCGGTCGATGAATGGACCCACGTGGCGGTCACGCGCCAGGGCGCCGAGTTTACCCTCTTTCTCAACGGTCAATCCGTCGCGAGGCAGGAAGTCCGCCTCCCTTTCGCTCACAACAATGACGTGGATATGTTGATTGGTGCCACCCACGCGGAATTCGGCAACAATGCCGTGCACGTTTTTCCCGGTCTGATTGACGAGATCCGTATCCTCGGCCGGGCCGCTTCCGCCGACGAGATATCCGCCATCGTGACCGAGGACGAACTCCGGGGCTATACCCGCCTCCTCGCGTGGGACGCCCAGACCGTCGGTTCCCGCTGGGCCAATCTTGTGCTTGAACTCGCGCCGTGGCGCCCCGAGTCGGAACTCCATGAGCTGGTCATCACCCAGACCTCGGGCCAGGGACGCCTGGAGATCGAAACCATCGGGCTTCTGGAGGGCTCCCAAGTCGTGCCCGACGCCCTCAAGCCTGGCGATGAGCCGGGATACCACTGGCTCACTACGCCGGCAGCGTTCCAGCCGCTACGGTTGGTGGTCACCGCCCGCGGCCGCGGCGCTGCTGAGACCCGGGGGGAGATCCTGATCCGGCATGTCGGCAGCCCGTAATGACTCCGAGCCCCTACCGGCCCCTCGTCACGGTCATTTTGCCCGTCCACAATCGGGCGTGGTGCATCGCCCGGGCGATTCGGTCGGTGTTCTCCCAAGACTACCGGCCCCTGGAACTTATCGTGGTCGATGACGGATCGACAGACGCGACCCCGAAGGTTATCGAGAAAACACTGGCGGATCTGGGGAACTCTCCCCGCACTCCGGAATCTCAGATTCTACGGCAGGAAAACCAAGGCGTGAGCGGGGCGCGGAACACGGCGATCCGTGCAGGTCGCGGCAAAATGGTCGCCCTTCTCGACTCCGACGACTCTTGGGAGCCCTCCAAGACCTCGCGTCAGATCGGCCAACTCTCGGCCCGGCCCGATCTGATGCTCAACCAGACCGACGAGATCTGGATCCGCGACGGCGTTCAAGTGAATCGGCCCAGACACCTCTTGAAATCCGAGGGCGATCTGTTTCGGCAGTGTCTCGACCACTGTGCTGTCAGCCCCTCTGCTGTCATGATGCGACGGGAGTTGCTGGACGAGATCGGCCTATTCGACGAGTCCTACCCCGCCTGCGAGGACTACGAGATGTGGCTGCGCGCGACCAGTCGCTATGAGGTCGGCCTGATTCCCGAGCCGCTTCTGATCAAATACGGCGGGCACGAAGACCAACTCTCGCGAACAGTTCTGGCCTTGGACAGATACCGGATCCGGGCGATCTGCAAGTTGCTCGACTCGGCGAAACTGTCGGGGGAGCAGAGGTCACTGGCTTTGGAAGAACTGAGACGGAAGTGCCGGATTTACGCGCAAGGATGCGAGAAACGGGGGCGCGCCGACGAGGCGGGCGAGATTCGGGCCCTCCCCGGGAGATATGACTGAGACCGCCTATTCCGCCTCGCCCCACACCTCCCCGATGGCCTCCCGCGCAATCCGGGTCCATTCGTCGAAACGCTGGACCTGATTCTCGCACGTGTGAGTATCCTTAAGAACGATCTCGAGAACACACCCGTTTATGCGTGCCGCCTCAACAGTATGGCGCAGGTAATCGCGCAGCGCGTCGCGCCGGAATTGCCCGACCAGCCACGCCGGATTCGGTTTCCACGAGAAGATGTAATCGCCCCGCATCTTTTCGGCGCACACGTCCACGTTCGCCCAGGGCGAGATTGAGATGCGGCGGATTCTCGGAATCGTGAAGACATCGTCGAGTTTCAGTGTCAGATCCTCACAGCAGCCATAGCCGTTCAGGCCGAAGGGCTCGAGGAGCCGCTTCTCATAGGGGAGAACGAACTCGGCATGTTGCTCGGGGCCGACCTGCGCCAGTTCCTGCGCCTCGGCGCTCGCCCACATGTCGCACGGTCTCGCGTGTCCGAGGTGCGAGCCAGGGGCCGGCAACTCGTCCGTGAACCCGTTTCCGCCCGTGCAGTGATACGTGTTGTTGTGGTTGAAATCGAGCAGGTTCATCTCGATGTATTGCCGCACGACGCCGTGATGCCCCTCTTCGAGAAAGGCCATGGCGTCGTGAAGCATCTCGGGCTCCACGCACATGTCCAGCATGACCTGTTCGAGCCCGCGCAGGCCCGCGTAGAGATTCATCAGGTGGAACGAGATGTGCCGCACGCCCGCGAGACGGACGTCGAAGATGTCGCCGAAGAGATCCCGGGCGAACTCCAGATCGCGTAAGGAGCCGGCTTCGTCGTAGACGATCTCGGGGTGGCGTAGCTTCTTCAGGTCGGCCGGCTCGCGGATCACGGGATCGAAACCCCACGCGCCCTTGTGGGCAGCAATCGGAACCCGATGCGCTTCCAGGCCCCAGCCCGTGCGGTGGATTCGCTTGCTGACGGGCCACTCGCCTTCGACCACGTTGTCGCTCTGGAAATGTTCCCACCCGTAGAGGCGCATGCGGAGTTCCCGCTCGATTCGCCGTCCCGCGTCCGACTCGCAACGGATGGATGGCTCGGGCTGCAGTTCTTCCCACGCGCCCTCGGGGAAGACGAGGATCAAGGGCCGTTTCGCCCGCAGCGAATTGTGTTCGAGCCATTTCGCCCGGAGGTCGGACATGGTTCGACTGTCCGCCACATCGCGGACCTGGACGGCGAGGTCGCGGAGGAGGTTTCGGTCTGAGTTACTGGAGATCATGGATGTCTCCGTGGGATTTCAATTCACCTTCTTGAGGAAAAACGCGTCGCGGGGAGAGATGACCAAGTCGTCCTCCACCGGTCTTCCGTCATTGTGCTTGGGGGCCTGGCTCCCCTTCAGGCGACTGAAGCGGGCTTCTGGCATGAGCCTCGGCACGGATACGGAAACCGATTCGCTCTGCGATCCGTTCAGCACGACCAGACCGCGCTCGAAGGGACGCCACAGCACGTCGGCGCAACCCTTGCGGATCTCCAAATCGCGCATTTCGATCGTGCCCGTCGATTCGGAGAGACAGATCTCCAGGACGCCTGGACCCGCGGCCGGCGCGAGAAGGGTCAGTTGGATTTCCCGCTCGTCCTCGAAGAGGAGGCATTCCTGCGGGTAGCCTTGGTTCTTGTAGTAATCCGGCGCGGAAGATGGAACGATCTTCCCGTTCACGTTCAACCGCAACTCGATATTGCGGGGGAGTGGACGGTAGCGCTCGTCCAGATCGCCGTAAGGGCTGGAGCCACGCGCTTTGAAACGGATTGTGTACTCGGCCATTTCTTCGAACTGCGCACTGCCCAGCGACAACTGGGCAGTAAGGGTAAAGGCCTGAACCGGGTCGGCAAAAGCGCCGGTCTCTCGCACCTCGAAGCGCAGGCCCGTCTTGCCGAAACGCCGGGCGCTCGCCTTCCAGGCGGGGTCTTTGCTTTCGATCTCCGGCGGCGCTGTTTCCGGGTCGCAGGCATATAGAATCGGCCCGAGGTGAACTGCGTAGCGTTGCGGCGGCGCCAGTGGCTTGCCCAGCCAGCCTCGGATGTTGTCCTCGCCTTGGTGATACTCGTCATAGTCGGTGGGAAGCGGGGTTCCGTATTGCCTCCCCTGCTCGGCCTTGCCGGGATAGTCATTCAGAACAGGGGGGTGGCCGCGTCCCGGCGCCTGGTTCGCGTAGCCCGTGCCCATACAGGCCGACGCCAGGTCTAGCCGCCAGTAGTGGAGCGAATAATAGGGCCGGTTCTCTTGAACTTTACGCAGATCTTCCGCCGTGCCGCCATGGAAGGCTTCGTTCGGGTTTTTGTTGCTCACGAAGGTGAGCCTAGGCTCGCGTGCCCGCTCCGACCAGAGCAACAGCCGATCCAGGTTGCTGGAATACTCATGCTGCATGGGCCCCCAGCCCACGCCCACGATCATCGCGTGTTCGTACTCCCCCCCATTGAGCAAGTGGAACAGGCGCTGTTCCCCGTTATCCGTTGTGTCCCAGGTCAGCAGAATCTCGTCGCCAAGTCCCTTGAACAGACCGGGCACTCCCGCCCGCATGTAATAGACGAAATCGTGCATGCCCAGCCCCCACCAGTTGCGTCCGTCCAGAAAACCGTGGTCCTTGACACCATCATTGTTGAAGTCCGCGTTTTCGACGAATTTCATGTCCGGCAGAAACGTGGAGATCGTCACGTCCAGCGCGAAACCGTTGCTCTTCGGGTAGTACTTGTTTTTGCGCCCGATGAACTGGCGGGCAAACCACTGCGCCCCGTTCAGGCCCGTTTCGGGATCCACCGGGCAGTAGGCCGTGAAGTTGGGCGCAAAGAACTGCCACACGGGGTAATGGAAGGGGTGGCTTTCGGACAAATTCTGAAATCCCCACTCCACCACTCGATCCCAGCACGACATGCTGGCGGCCACGTAGGCCCCGGAGGCGATCTCGGGAAACCCTTCGCCGGTATCGAACCGGCGGACGCGGATCGTGCCGGCCTTTTCGTCCGTCCCGATCACATCGGCCAGTTCCGCCCGTGTCCAGTCGAGATTGCCTGTTCTGTCCCGAGGACACAGTGCCACTATCCGGGGGAGCAGCGGAGAGCCCGTGAGACCTTCGATCTGCTTGGCCATAGGTGGAGGCGTGGCCTTGCGGGCTTCGAAGCGATTCGTTTCCGGCACATGAACCGTCACCTCTTGACTGGCGGCGATGGGCTGTGTCGTGTCGAGTCCTGCTTCATAGACCCAGTAGCCCAGGAATTCAGGCATGGGCAGGAAGTCCTCGTTCAAAATCTCCTCGTAGCCCTTGCGGCATTTCACATATGCCTCGGCGACCTCACCCTCGTAAAGGCCGCGGTCCTGGACCATCTGCTTTGGCGAGTATCCGTTAGCGCTGATGAAATCCCCGCCCACATGGATGATCGCGGGACGCTCCGGGAATCGCTCCTTGTAAGTTTCGGCGGAGTACTGTCGCGTCCAGACGTGATGGTCCGACACGACCATCTGAATCCAGTCTCCGCTCTCGGCGAGATTTCCGGGAGTGTTGGCTCGAAACATCACCGGTTTTGGATACCCGTCCGGGACATTTTCCGCACCCGGGGCGGTGGCTGCGATTCCGAGGATGCTGAGGACCAGGAGCCAGAAGAGATTTGCAGAGGGTCGAGACATTGCTGTTGTTCCCCTTGAACGGGATGATGGCCCGAATCTACCCCAGTGTTCGCTCAATTCGTTCGACCCGATAGCCGAATCCTGGCCCACTCAGCGTCGACAGGTCCACGCACCCCTCGCGACGTGTATATAGCCCGGGGTGTACCTTGGCCTCGGCTTTCGAGGCTTCGGGATAGAACTGCATGGCGTTGGTCTCGACGCCCATGATGGTTCCGGCGTGGGCGGCGAGGAGGACGTGGGGGATCTGGGCCAGCATAGGGTTGGTGAGATCCTGCACCATGAGAGTCATACCGTGGGCTTTGGCCCAGCACAGGCTGAGCAGGGCGCCGGTCTGGGTTTTGCAGGTCTTCAGGGCCACGCCGCTCCAGCCCAGGGCGCGACCGAAACGCACGAGCCGCCAGTCATGGGCGCTCTCATCCATGAAGAGCGGCTTGCGGGCCGAGACGCTGTGAACGTCGATGGGATGTTCCTCGAGTTCGTAAGGGAAGGGCTGCTCGACGTACAGAATCATGCCATATATGCGGGGGTATTCCTCGCGGAGCCGATCGAGAATCTCATTGACGTATGCCGGGTCGGTAACCGTGCAGTTAAAATCCGTGGACAGCCATTCCACGCCGTGGGAGATGCCGATAGAACCCACCTTCAGAATGCGTTCGTAGTCCCAGTCCGCGTCGATTCCCGTCAGTTTGATCTTCAGGCACTTCAGCCCATCTCGCTCGATCCAGTCTTCAAGAAGGACGGGATATCCGTCGTCCGGTTCGTCGCCGGTCAGTTCGGTCTGCTCGATCAGATCCTTGCCTCCGACCAAGTGCCACGCGCGAAGCCGGTCGGGCCGTGGAAAGACCAAATAATCGGAGGGATATCGACCCTCGAAGGAGACGGTGCTTCCTTCGGCCGGTTTGAGCCAGGCCGACAGGTCGAGATTCATGTAGTCGTGGTTGTAGGTCTCATAAACTGGTAGGTCAAGAGAAATCCCGTAGGCGTCATGAAGGGCCATGTCGAAGGGCGAGCAGCAGACGAGAGCCGCGAGCCAAGGCATGGGGGCCTCGGGGCGGTCGGCATTGTACGATTCGAGAAGGCCGGGAAGGCGGTCGAAGATGAAAGCATGTCCGACCTCGATGGGATGGCCCCAAACGTCGAAGTCGGCCCACTCTCGGGCAAGAACCCCCGCGAAATCTTTCAAGGCCTGATGGCGCTCTTCATAGCCGAGGTTTCCGGGCCAGACCCACTGGACGCTCAGAGGCGTCTCGCCCCATCCCTCCGACATGCGTCCGGATGCATCGCGCACGGTCAATCTCACCCGTGCGCATGTCACGCTGGTCAGGGTCTCCGGTCCGAATTTCAGGGGGACGCGAGTCTCGACCGGCAGAAAACAGATCTGGCAGCCGACGGGGCGGACATCGGTTTCTCGAGTCATGGTTTATCTTTCGCACAGCTCAATCCGCAGTCTGTTGTTTGCATCACCGCAAACACCAAACTCTAAACAGCGAATCTGAGAAATGCAAAGGGTAAACCGCGCGCCCGTTGCCGCTCCGGAGGGGAATTCTGGCGGCTTCGCAAAGGACACCTACGCTCCGGGGTGACTGTCTATGGCTGAGTTTGGCTCGGCCACTTCCCTCTCACCGCTCCCTCACCTGTTCAACGATCTGGCTGACCAGTTCGGACGTGGGGGTATCTCCCGCGAGGCGAACTCGGGCGGTGACCTGGACGAGAACGCTTTTCAGG
>JABMPG010000034.1 GCA_013203855.1 bacterium | reverse complement strand
CTATTACAGACCCGTCGAGGAGGTCCGCCGGGCCATTCGCGGGTATAGCAGCCAGTGGGCCGGAAACCTGACGGATTATGGCCCGAGGGATGAGTCCGGATCAGGATCGCCTTCCCGACGTCGAGGCGCCAAGGATCACGACCAATACGGATCTTTCCCCGCGGATGTAGCCAATCATGACGAATGGTGATTCGCCACAACATCGGGCCGTCGAGGCCCTTCACCGTGTGTCGGCCTTGATGGACGAAGGGCGCATGACCCGCCATATCGATGAACCGATTGACAAGGCCGTCGAGGCCTTCGTCTATGATGAAGACCGCGAGTATTCCCACGATTACTTTCACGAGACTATCCCGAACTTCGTACAGTACCTTTATGAGAAGGCTATCCGACTCGGCCGGATTCTCTCGCAATCCCAGGCTCATGACGAGGCCGTTGCTCTTCTCGAGCGATGGTATCAGGGAACACGGCAGAACGGCTATGACGGAGCGGTTCTGGATGCCGCGGCCCCCCACGGCGCCGGTATTGGGTTGGTCCTGGCCAGACTGGCGGAAATACTCAAGGCCCGAGAGAGGCAGAAGTACCTGAGATGGATCGTCGTCAGGCATATCGAGTGGGCTGATTGGTCCACAAGATGCGCCATGGCGAGAATCCTCGTCGGACGCTGTTACGAGGTACTTTCAGCCCGTATACGGAACTACCCGCCGTGTTTTTTTGCAGAAGACGTTTATGAGCTGCTGATTCTCGACATTTCCACAACCGCTGAATTGCAGCGATCCGGGTTCTCCGCAATCTCGCCGGAGGCATTCCGGTTTGCCTTCTCCTGCCCCAAGCCTCCCCTTTGAAACCGTCCCCCGCCCTCTTCCGCACATCCCATGGAGGCCGAGTGAGATCAGCCGTGCCGGCGGGTCTCAATCGCGGCCCCGGAAGAGAGTACCGGCGTGAATGATTCGCAGACGTCCAAGACAACGTTCCAGAAACTGGCCCTCTTCCGTTCGTGCTTTACCGGCCTTGGGCATGTGTACGGGACGTACGATCCCAAGACCGGAAGGTCACACCAGGTCAAGCAGCCAGTTAGCGACAAAGTCCTGCTCCATCACCTTCAAGGCCGTCAGCCGTACGGCGTGTATCTTCTCGTCGGCGATCAGACGCGTGCAGTGGCGGCGGATTTTGACGATGAGGACACCTTGTGGCCATTGGAGTTCATTCACCAGGCCCGGCAATACGGCATCAAGGCCTATATCGAGCGGTCGAAGCGCAAAGGCTGGCATGTCTGGATATTCGCCGAACTGCCCGGCGCCTCGGCCGCCAAGGCCAGGCTGGTCGCCAAGGCCATCCTCGACGATATTGGAAAACCTTCCACGGAGATCTTCCCCAAGCGGGACAGGCTTAACGACAGGACGAGCTACGGGAACTTCATCAACGCGCCGCTGTTCGGCATGCTGGTGCCCAGGGGCCGCACCGTCTTCGTCGACCCAGATAACGGCCTCAGGCCATATCCGAACCAGTGGGACTTCCTGGAGGGCGTCCAGCGGGTCCGGGAACATCTTCTCGATGAGATCATCGAGATCAACAACCTGACATCCTCAGAGAGTATCTCCGGCGTCGTCGAGTCATCGCCTTGGTCCTCTGACGGTCACTCTACGTTCGGCCTTCCCCCCTGCGCACAAGAGATGCTCGCCAAAGGCGTGACCGAGCATCAACGGGTCGCCTGTTTCCGTCTCGCCTTGCACCTCAAGAAGGCCGGCCTGCCCCAGGATCTCGCCATCGTCAGCCTGAATGCATGGGCCGATAAGAATCGTCCGTCGAGCGACAAGCGGATCATCACCGCCTCAGAGATTCATAAGCAAGCCGAGTCGGCATACGCCAAGGACTACCGAGGCTGCGGCTGCGAAGAAGCGGCCGTCATGCCCTACTGCAGCCCAAACTGCCCGCTGAAGTGCAATACGAAGGCAAGAACAGAAACATCCACAAGGACCGGAAACTCGGATCGCCATGATGCTGACAGCCACCCGAGTTCCCCCCAGCAATGAGGAGTGCAAAATGTCCAGCCAAGTATCCCAATCTCCCCGCACATGCGCCGCAAGACCGAGCCTCCGCAGTGAACTGCTGCGACAGCGCTACCTGCTCAAAGATGCCCATGGTCAGGTGGTGGAAACTCTCCGGCAGATGTTCACCCGGGTGGCCAAGGCGATCGCCGCTGTCGAGGTGAGCTACGGCGCCAGCCCGTTGGAAGTCCAGACCGTCGCGCGCAGGTTCTTTCGTATGATGCGGCGAGGGCTCTTCCTGCCGAACAGCCCGACCTTGATGAACGCCGGCCGGGAAAATGGCATGCTCAGTGCGTGCTTCGTGCTGGGTATCACGGACAGCATCGAAGGCATCTTTGACGCCCTCAAGCAAACCGCTCTGGTCCAAAAGGCGGGGGGTGGAACTGGATTCTCGTTCGACTTGCTTCGTCCGGCCGGGGATATCGTCAGATCAAGTGGGGGTCGAACCAGTGGGCCGATCAGCTTCATGCGAGTCTTCTCCGAAGCCACCCATGCAATCCAACAGGGGGCCTTCCGTCGCGGGGCTAACATGGGCGTGATGTCCGTCGAACATCCCGACATCTTGAAGTTCATCAAGGCCAAGAGTGTGATGGGGGCTTTCGAGAACTTCAACCTGTCTGTGAAGG
>JABMPG010000307.1 GCA_013203855.1 bacterium | reverse complement strand
GTCCGAAGCGGCACATGCTCCACATTGATCTCCGCGCACCGCCGCTTCACGTCACTGAGAAACTCCTTGAACCGCTGCCGATAGCTCCCCGCGGTCAGCCGCGCGTGAACCGGAAGCCGTGTCCCCGTCTCGAGATCCTCGAATTCCACGTACTCTCGGAA
Organism: bacterium; assembly: GCA_013203855.1. Classification (GTDB taxonomy): domain Bacteria; phylum Sumerlaeota; class Sumerlaeia; order UBA8349; family UBA8349; genus JABMPG01. The sequence continues at coordinate 4,871 of JABMPG010000307.1, read as the reverse complement.
CGAGAAATCCTCCTCCTCGGGATCGATCAGGTGAAAGAGCACGACCTCGTGCCGCTTGTGGCGAAAGTGAGCCAGCCCGGCCGCGATCCGTTCGGGATCGTCGAGAAAATCGGAGAAGACGAGGATGAGCCCCCGCCGATGAATCCGTTCCGCGAGACGGTGAAAAGACTCGCTCAGATTCGTCTGACGCCCGGCCTTCAGGTCCTCGAGAATCATCACGATATTCCGCAGATGTTGCGGACTGTTCCGTGGCGCCAGGAAGGAGCGGATCTCGTCGTCGAACGCCACCAGACCCACGGCGTCCTGCTGGCGGATCATCAGATAGGCCAGACATGCCAGACAATAGGAAGCGTACTCGAGTTTCGTGAGGTTCTTCCCACTGCCATAGCCCATGCTCCCGCTCACGTCGAGCAGCATGTAGGCGCGCAGGTTCGTCTCCGCCTCGAATTCCTTGACGTAAATCTTGTCGCTCTTCGCCAGGACCTTCCAGTCGATGTGCTTCAGATCATCGCCCTGAGTATATTTGCGGTACTCGGAAAACTCGACGCTGAAACCGCGAAAGGGGCTCTTGTGCCGGCCGGAGATCATTCCTTCGACCACCGTGCGGGCGATCAGCTGCAGGTTGGCCACCTTCGCGAAAAGGCGCGGATCGTAAAATCGGGATTGAGAAAGAGAGGGCACGAGCCTTTCGGTCTCCGTCCGTCCGCCGAAGCCTCGCGCCGGAGAGTAAGCCGCCCGCCCCGTCGCTACGGACGAAACGGGCGGCTACATTCCAACGTCACTTGTACTTCGGCAGGTAATCGCCATGCGCCTCGATCAGGTCATCCACGAGGGCACGGATCTTGTCCAGGGTTAGCTCAGTCGACGTGTGCGGGTCCACCATCGCCGCCTGGTAAATCCGATCTTTCTTCTTCATCAACGCCGCCTCGATCGTCAGAAGATGCACGTTGATATGAGTCCGGCAAAGTGCCGCCAACTGCTCGGGTAGACGCCCCACATGGCACCCCTGCACGCCGTTGCGGTCCACCATGCACGGCACTTCCACCACCGCGTTATCCGGCAGATTCGGAATGAACCCATTGTTTATCACGTTCCCGCCGATCCGTTCTGGAACATCCGTCTCGATCGCCTGCATGATCAGCGAACCATACTCGTGCGTCTGCTTGTGATCGAGTTTCTTGTCCTGCACCATTTCCTTGCTCCGGGCTTCCCACTGCTCGATCTGATGCACGCAACGGCGGGGATACTCATCCAGCGGAATCTTGTACTCCTCGATCAGTTCCGGGTACTGGCTCTTGATCCAGTAAGGATAGTACTCGGCGCTATGCTCGGACGACTCTGTCACATAATAGCCGAAGTTCCGCATCATCTCGAGCCGCACCATGTCCCCGAACTTCTCGCCGCCCTTCTTGCGCGCTGCGTCCAGGCGCTTGAAAGCCGCCTTCTTCACCTCCGGATAGAGGTCCCGATTCCCATCCTTCAACTCGATCAGCCACCCCATGTGATTGATGCCTGACGTCTTCCACTTGAGGTTCGGATAGGCCGTGATGTGCATCTTCGCGGCGTTGAACAGCGCACGCGCGCAGACCTGAACCGAGTGGCAAAGACCGACTGTCTTCACGCTCGTTCCTTGCAGCATTGCGCCCGTCAGGATCGACATCGGGTTCGTGTAGTTCAGGAGCCACGCCTCGGGACACACTTCCTCCATCTCCCGTACGAAATCCAGCATGACCGGAATGGTCCGCAGCCCGCGAAAAATCCCGCCAATCCCGAGCGTGTCCGCGATGGTCTGGCGCAGACCGTACTTCTTCGGAATCTCGAAATCGATCACAGTGCTCGGACGATAGCCGCCGACCTGGATCGCGTTCACCACGTAGTTCGCCCCCTTCAGAGCGGTCTTGCGGGCCTTCACGCCCACATGGCCCGTGATCTTCGCCCGGCCCCTGTTGATGTTCTGGTTCAGATTCTCCAGCATCATCTTCGACTCGCGAAGACGCTTGCCATCGATGTCGTACAAAGCGATGTGCGAATCCTGGAGCGACGGACGCGTCATGCAGTCCCCTAGGACATTCTTGGCAAAAACCGTGCTCCCGGCCCCCATGAAGGTGATTTTCGGCATGTGTCGTAATCCTTTCCCGTTCTTTATGGTCGGCGGCCCCTCAACGACAAACCAAGCCGCACGCCCCTATAGCACTACACGCCGAACCCCCGAAAGGCAACTGGTTTTCGAACGGGCCTCTCGCGAAGGGTGCCCCCACACTGGCTCCTGGCTTCTTCACTTATAGTCCGTCCCCGTCGGCTCCGGAATCGCCTGCAACAGTTTCTTGATCACGTCCTCCACGGTCAGCCCTTCGGCGTCGGCATTGAAGTTCGTGAGAATCCGGTGCCGGAACACGGGCGGAACCATAGCCCGCACGTCCGCGCACGACACGTTGGGCTGCCCATTCAGAATCGCCCGGGCCTTCGCCCCCAGAATCAGATACTGCGCCGATCGTGGCCCGCAACCCCAGCTCACATACTCTTTGATGAAATCCGGCGCTCCCTCCGTCCGCGGCCGCGTGCTGCGGGACAGGCGCGTGGCGTACTTGATCACATGAGGAGACACCGGCACCCGCCGCACAATGTGCTGGAGTTTCAGGATGTCCTTGGCCGACAGAACCACGCCGGGCTCGGAGACCGCGTCCACCGTCGTGGCTGTCACGATCTGCTCCTCTTCTTCTTCACTTGGGTAATCGATCAGGATATTGAACATGAACCGGTCGAGTTGCGCCTCGGGAAGCGGATAGGTCCCCTCCTGCTCAATCGGATTTTGGGTGGCCAGCACGAAAAATGGCTGCGGCAGTTTGTGGGTCTTGCCGCTGAGCGTCACGCAGTATTCCTGCATCGCCTCCAGCAGCGCCGCCTGCGTCTTCGGCGGGGTCCGGTTGATCTCGTCGGCCAGCAGAATGTTGGTGAAAATCGGCCCCTTGATGAAAGAGAAAGACCGGTGACCCGTGCCCGCCTCCTCCTCGAGAATATCCGTGCCCAAAATGTCCGACGGCATCAGATCCGGAGTGAACTGCACCCGCTTGAACTGCATGTCGCAGATCTGGCCCAGCGTCCGCACCATCAGCGTCTTCGCCAGCCCCGGCACCCCCACCACCAGACAGTGCGCCCGGCACAACATCGCCACTAGCATCTGCGCCAGAACCTTGTCCTGCCCGATGATCACCTTATGCATCTCATCGAAAATCTGCCGGGTCTTCTTCCCGACCTCCTGAATGGAACGGAGTTCCAGCGTCGCGGTGCTGCTGTCGGTCATTCCCTTGCTCCTGGTTCGGATTGTTTCAAGATATGATTGGATGGGCAGAGAGCAAGCAGAGACATCCGACAAGAAACGAACGACATCACTGCGCCTCTACCCTCAATGCGTCATCGCATACACGACGCTGTTGATCCCCATCTGGCGGGCGAGTTGCGTGTCGGGGAGTTGGACGAAGGGACGCGGCTCGCTGTCCCATGCGCTGCCCATGCTGCCCGGGCTGAAGATCACCGCGGTCACCCCCTGGCGCGTGATCCCCTCCAAACGCCCGCCCCGCGAAATCGCCTGGGCCGTGTTGTAATGCGCCGTATAGACCGCGTGACCCGGATCGAGAGGCTGGAGTTTGTCGTTTGGAAACACCTTCGCCATCTCGCGCCGCACCGCGCCTTCGAAAGCGGCCCGATTGCAGCACGTCGAAACCAGCAGGAATCCGCCATTTCCCAGATACTCGCGCAGGTTTGAGACCGCCTCGTCCGAGAGACGGAAACCGAGATGTCCCGTCAGGTACAGGAAAGGATACTTGAACAGATCGGCGCTGGCGGGATTCACCGGCGCGCGGCGGTACGTCACAAAAGCGCTCGTTTCCTCCGACACCGATTTCAGCAGGTACTGCAGCGACGCCGGGCACGGATCCCAGTCGCCCTCGTGGACAATCTGTCCGACTTCAAACTCGGCGGGCGCATCGGGCGATTCGCGAAAGACGATCGGCGTGCTGCTTACCCGCCCCAGACGGTACGACGCCAGCAGATAGGTCAGCAGGTTCACCCCAAGTTTCTTCGCGTCCTCGGGCATGACCCGAAAGCCGTCCGGATGCGTGTGATTGTCCCACCCGCAACTCAGATCCGCCCGCGAGAGAAGGATCGCGGCGCGGCAGCCCAGATTGATCCCTTCCAGTTGCGGCGGCGTCTTCCGAACGTCCGTCGCCCCGGAGCGATATTGAATCTCGGCCAGTTTGTAATGAGCGGAATAAAGAGGATGATCGGCCGGAAAAAAATGCCAGGGCCGATCGGGGAAGATCTGGCGCATCTCGCGGATGAAGGACTTTGAAAACTCATCTTCGCCGTTCCCCGCCGCGCCCAGAATCGCTCCGCCATCCAGAATGTACTGCCGGAGCGCGTTACGCTGCGCGTCGGTGAGAAGGAACGGCTGCCGGCCGGTGAAGTACATGACGGGCACGTTTTCCGGCGCATATGTAAACTGGTCAAGCCGCACCACGTCGGCCTTATAGTTGATCCCCGTCACATGACGCGCGAACTTGAACAGGCTCTCCGTGTCGCCTACCGCGGTCACCCAGTCCCACACCATCTTGCCGTCGCGCTCAACGCGGGTCATGCCATAGTTCACCTTCGCCATCAGCGTGGGCGGGGCTGGCGCGCGCTTGCGCTCGGTCCGGCGCAGGGGCGTCACGGGAAGCGGCAACGGAGGAAACCCCTCGCCCCCCGAAATCCGCTTCGGAGGCTGAGGAGGCGGAGGCGCGCATGATACCTGGCCCCACGAGACACTCGGCAATCCGTGGAGAATCAGAAGAAGCAAGAGGAGCAGAATCGCAAAAAAGAAGAACCTCTCACTC
>JABMPG010000306.1 GCA_013203855.1 bacterium | reverse complement strand
GAGCATTGCATGCGGGCCATCCGAAAAGGGGCGACGAAGGGGCCGCATGGTCTGCCGCTGATGGGGGGAGGGGACTGGAACGACGGGATGAACCGCGTGGGGATCGGGGGCCGGGGGGAAAGCGTCTGGCTGGCGTGGTTTCTGTACGCGGTGTTCGAGGAGTTTCGGCCGTTTTGCGGGATCATGTCCGAACCGGACCACGCCGACGATCTGGAGAAGAGGGCGGTCGAACTCCGTGAGGCGATCGAGGAGCATGCTTGGGATGGCGGGTGGTATCTACGCGCGTTCTACGATAGCGGAAATCCGATGGGCTCTCGGAAGAGCCGCGCCTGCGAGATCGATTCGATAGCCCAGTCGTGGAGTGTTCTGAGCGGAGCGGGGCGGGAGGATCGGGCGCGGCAGGCGATGGAGGCGATTCAGGAACGGCTTGTTAATGAAGAGGATCATCTCATGTTGCTGTTCACCCCGCCCTTTGACCGAAAGACGGCGGCCGATCCGGGCTATATCAAGGCGTATCCTCCCGGCATTCGGGAGAACGGAGGGCAGTATACGCATGCGGCGATCTGGACGGCGTGGGCTTGTTCCAAACTGGGGCAGGGGCGGCGAGCCGAGGCCCTCTTCCGGCTTCTCAACCCGATCTATCATGCCGACACGCCGGAAAAGGTGGCCATCTATCGGGTCGAGCCTTATGTTCTCGCGGCGGATATCTACAGCAGGGCGCCCTATGTGGGCCGAGGCGGGTGGACCTGGTATACCGGATCGGGGGCATGGTTCTATCGACTGGGTCTCGAGGCGATACTGGGGCTCAGGCGAGAGGGGGAAAAACTCCTTATCGATCCGTGCATTCCGGACAACTGGCCGGGGTACGTGATGCATTACCATTTCGGCGGGGCGCTGTACCGTATCTCGATCAACAACGACTCGGGAGAAGGGAGAGGGGTGAGCGAGATCCGCCTGGACAACGAAGTTCAGGGCGATCATGCCATTCGTCTTCGCGACGATGCACATGAACACCAGGTTCAAGTGATTCTGGGAGGAACCGCGAAGGCAGCGGGCCAGCCGGAAGAGGGCGCGGAATCAGGCACTCGGCGTTCGTAAAGAGGGGGGCGTTGGATCCGTTGCTGGAGGCAGGCGGAGTTCCACGACGAGGGGGAGATGGTCGGATGCGACCTGTGTCAATCGGGAGCGGGCGACCCGGACGGCTATCACCTCGAGGTCGGCGCTGTGAAAAATGTGGTCAATCCGTCCGAGGGGATATCGGCTGAAATAGGTCTTCTGAGGGCGGTGCATCTCCATTTCCATCTGGGCGTCACGGAGTTTGCGCAGAAATCCCTGATGGACCGGAGATCCGGGAAGGGAGTTGAAGTCGCCGCAGACGATCACGGGCTGACAGCATTGTTCATGCTCAAGCCATTCCGGGCCAAGCATGGCTTGCGCCTGGGCTAGGCGTTCTCTAGGTCGCAGGCCGAAGTGGGTGTTGATGACGTGAACGGGGCGGTCGTTGACATCGATGCGAACCCAGATCGCTCCGCGTCGTTCGAGATCGGTTCTCACGGGATGACCGGGGAGGCCGTCGGCCTTGATAATCTGCATAGGGAAACGGCTGAAGAGCGCGTCCCCGTACTTTTCCTCTTCCATCTGCAGGGCGGGGTAAAAGTGGTGGTCCATCTGGAGATACCGGGCGATTATCTCGGCCTGGTCGTGGCCGAGGGTGCGGGCGCGATGGACATCCAACTCCTGGAGTGCGACCACGTCGGGATCGTAGCGGGCGATGACCCGGGCAATGCGGTGAGGGGAAAGTCTCCCATCCATGCCGATGCAGGTGTGGACATTATAAGTCAGAACGCGGATCAGATCGGGAGGGCGGCTGGGACGTGGGGCCGGAGGCTTTTTTCCCGCTTCTTCGCGGCCTAGAAGTTGCATGGCCGCTCTCCTGACGTCCAGGGGCCGTACCCAGCCCTTGTCGGAATCCGTCAGAGAAGTATCCTCGGGAGTCATGATGAATCCTTCGGTCTCCTCCTCGCCGGGTCCGCCATGGGATCCGTTCTCTATGGGAAAGGTCACGCTCTTGCCATTCGGACTGTATCCACTGATGACGAAATCGCCGGCCTCGGAATGGTGGCAGATGCGGATGAGATCCTGCGTGACCTCATCAAGGAAAGGATGCCGTGCGTTGAGGACTTTTCCCCGCTCTTCAGGGAGGAGGAAGGTTCCGTTTTCGGTCCAGGCGCGGGCCTGATCGCGGCCCACGGGACAGAGCACCAAGGGAATCCCGACCTCTTTTGCCAGGCGCTCCGCATAGGGGGCTCTCTCTGTCGGGTCGAGAGGACGGCGGAGATAGATATGGCCGAGAGGCCCCATAGCAGTTACGAGCGGCGCCGTCTCTTCGTCTGATGAATCTTCCGGTGGCGTTGAGCCCGGAATGAGTCGACGCAGGAGTTTGAATCCAAGAAGGCGAGCCCGCTGAAGTTGTATTCCTTTGTCGCCGTGGTTGTGCACGGTCCTCGGTTTCAGGTCGAAGAACTCGGCGACGGCTTGCTGAACGCTTTTCCCGTGAAGTTGATAGTAGGACTCCATGTGTTCCTGTCCATGATCGGAGAGAATCCAGACCTCGTAATCCCGTCGTGAAGATCGTTCGGCCGCCCGCCAGATCCTCTCGATGGCGTCGTCGATGCCTTTGAGGCCCCAGTGGGCGAAAGCGGAATTGGGGCCTCGGCGGTGGGACTGTTCGTCGTATCCGAGCAGGTTCAGGTGGATGATCGGCGCTCCCCGGGCCAGGTCGATCTTGACGGATGCGACGATGAGTTCGCGCAGGAGGACGCAGATGCCAGCCCGGGAGGGAATGAATTTGATCTCATGAAGAAGATCCTCACCGGCGACGATGCCTCTGAAACAATCGACGATGGCCAGCCCGAATTCGATGATGAGCAGCATGACCACGCGAACCAGGCTATAGAAGTTGGTCATGATGAAGAAAAGGAAATGGAAGGAGTGAAACTTCCGGAAAAAGTGGCCGATGTCCAGGTCGGGCACGCAGTAATGGGATTCGGCGCTCCCGCCCCGGTAGATATTGGCGTAGGAGCAGCCGTCTCTGAGGAGAGGTTCCCCGCGCTGTGCGAGAGTTTTCTCGACCTCGGTGGCATCCTGGCCTTCGTACATGGCGATGACGCGTTTTCTTTTCCTGCTGTAGAAAGAGAAAGCGGGCACGACCGACTTCACGCCGTAATGGAGTTCGCCCTGGACGGAGGGCGTGCTGGACGGCAGGCCGGAGTAATGGGAGAGGACTCGGTAGTGTTGATCGCGAAGGAGTCCTCTGACGAAGGGAAACTCGCCGTCCGCCATTCCCTTTTCCATCTGTTTTCGGGAGAGTCCGTCGATTTGTATTATGACAAGACCGGGCTCGATCGCCGTTTCCGAAAGCCTGGAGAGATTGCCCAGGCGCACCAACCATTCGCTGCGGCTTACCCATCGCCGGATCTGGCGGGCCAGAATCTCAATGCGGGCAATCATTTTGAGGGCTCCTCCGGCTCGGGCTCCTGAATCGTGGCCGCGGTGGCTTCCGCCAGATTGACGAAGAGATCCCACTCGGCATTCACCTGGTCGAGGGTGCGGTTCCAGAGGCTGTCGTCGATGGCGGCTGGCTTCCAGCGCGTTTCCTGATAGAGGGCGAGCGTCCGATCTACGCATCGATCCATGGAAAATCGCGCCGCGGTTTCCAGCGCTCCTTGCCGCAGGCGCTTTCGTTTCTCCGTTGAAAGCGAAAAGAACCAGTGGAGCGCCTCGACGAATGAGTCCTCGTTTTCGGTGTCGAGAATGCGTCCGTTCTGATTTTCCCGAAAGACTTCACGGACTCCCGAAGCGTCCACGGCGATGACGGGGACTCCGGCGGCCATCGCTTCGGTGAGTACCATGCCCTGGGTTTCGGACTGAGAGGCGAAGGCGAAGACGTCCATGGCGTGATAGGCGTCGACGAGGGCTTGCCCCTGGAGTTTTCCGGTGAAATGGAGGCGGTCGCTCAGTCCGGCTTCCCGGAATGCCCCATGGATCTCTTCTTCGGAAGGCCCGGTGCCCACGACGAGGAAATGGATGTTGTCCCTATTTCTTAGAAAACGCGCCACGCTCCGAGCCAGGAAGGCCAGGTTTTTTTCCGGAGCGAGCCGGCCGAGGTGGCCGATGAGCGCGACATTTTCCGGAATCCCGTTCTCGCGCCGGAAGGCCGCGCCGTCTCCCCTGCGGAACTTGTCGACATAGACCCCGGTGGGCACGGCCTCGACACGCGTCTCGACCCCGCGCTCGCTCAGGAGGTTCGCCACGCTTTCGCTCGGGGCGATCACCAGGTCGCAGAGATTGCAGTAGCCCACAGAGAGGCTGATGACGAATTTCTTCATCCGGGGCGAGTCCATGGGGACGTAGTGGGTGTAGCGTTCGTACATGGTGTGGTGTGTGAAAACGAGGGGGACATCGTAGTGGCTGGAAATGCGCAAAGCGGTGCTTCCGAGAAGAAAAGGATGGTGGGAGTGGACGACGTCCGGTTTGAAGTTCTCGAGTTCGGCGTAGAGGTCTCTGGGGATGGGCAGGACGACGGAGAAGTCGCTGCCGTTGAAGTTCTGAATAGCGGACACGCGGATCACGTCCTCCTCTCCCTCGGGCATGTCTTCGAATTCAGGGGCTATGACCATGGTGCGGTGGCCGCGCCTGCGATACTCGAGGGTGAAGGATTCCACGGAGCGGGCGACCCCGCCGACGTGGGGAGTGTAGGTGTTGGTCACCATCAGGATGTTCATGCGTTTGGCTCCCGGAGAACCTCGCAGTATGTCTGCCCTGCTTCCGCAACGGCGGGCACGTGGCCCGGGACGCGGATCTCAATGCGGGGAGGCCGTTCGTGCCATTTTCCCCGCCACTCGACGAGGATCCTATCCAGGTTTGGTTGAAAGTCTATCTCCATCATACCCCAGGAGGTTGGAGCGGGTCCAATCCGTATAGGTTCTCCGGGTTCCAGCCATTCGGGCAGAAGGCCGGCTCCCAGGACGAGGCATTCTCGATCGGGCTCCTCGTACACAAAGCAGTTTCGGATCATCACAATCCATTCGGCGGCGGCCCAGACGTGCTGCCCGTCGCCCATGCATCCACCACCGGTTCGGGGATGGATGGCTTCGGGCCATTGGCCGGTGGGGGAGGCGAGCTGCGCGACGGACCGGATGAGGTCGATGAAGCGCAGGTCGCCGGCTTTCATGAGGACCTGCGCCATGTGGAGGGTGAGATAGGCGTTGAGGCCGGAGTGGATCATGTCCTGAAGAAAGGCGCCTCGGAAGAGGCAGTTATCGAGGAGGAACTGGACGGTGTCGGTCAGGCGGGCGTCTTGGGCAGGCCAGAGTTGCAGGGGATAGCCGACGGCGAGGGAGCCGATTGAGCCTGCGTCGAGCCTTCGGTAGGGCGCGGCGGGCATGGCGGGACGTTCGAGGCGCTGGCGGGTCTGTTCGATGCTGTTTTCGATATCGGCCATGAAGGCGTCGGCCTCGCGATTGAAAGCATCCGCCTCGGTTTCGCTCTCGTGGCGTGTCAGGAAGGCGGCAGATCTCAAACCGGCGACGCCCCAGAAGTCGTCCCAGTAATAGTAGTCGTTCAGCCCCAGGTGCTCGGCGCTGAATCCCGGGGGGAAGAGGCCCTTGTGAGGGGAATCCTGAATGCCTTTGTCTCTCTTTCGGATGATCCAGTGGGCGCCGCGATGAATGGAGGGCAACCAGGCACTCTTGGGATGGCGGTGGGCAACCTCGCACCAGCGGCGCATGATCCACAAGGCTTCGCCGTTGGAATCCCACTCGCCTTCCTGGGAGAGGAAGTAGCCGAGGGGGGTCTGGCGGGGCGGGAAAGCGTCGAGGGAACGTTCGACTCGATCCGTGAATCCGGCGCAGAGCATCGCGTTGAGAAGGAACGCGGCGTCTCGAAACCAGAATCGCTTGTAGGTGTAGGGACCGGGATAGACGTCCTTGGGAGAGTGGAGGATCAGGCTTCTGAGGGCTGCGTCGTAGAGAAACTGCATCTGGGGGTCCGGAATCTGGATGCGGCAGGCGGTCTGGAGGGCGTGGTTCCAGCCCTGATCGTCCGGGACGACGGCGGGATGCTGGAGGTCGGCCTTTTCATTCTCTTCTTCAGGGAGCGGCACGCCCACGACGATTTCGCGGGCGACGCCGGGGCGGAGTTCGAAGATGGCGGCGGCAGTGCTCATGCCTACGTCACAGATGATGGCATTTCTCTCCTCGAAGTTTTGGAGTCGCAGAAAGACGTCCCCTGTCCGATAGTCCGAGGCGGTGTGCTTTTCCACCGGATCGCTGAAACGGATTCGCTCCTCGCCTTCGATGGCCCAGTTCATGCGGTCCCGACTGAGTTCGACGTGATGAAGGAAACTGACACCTTCGGGGTTGTAGGGGCGAAGGGAAACCACGAGCGAGGCCGGCCTCTCACTTGTGGCGGAGAGGCGGAGGTAGCAGTAAGGGGCCTGGTCGATGAGGCGGACTTCGACGTGGGACTGAAGACTCATGCCGTCCCGGCTGCTCGTGGTTTGGATCGAGAGGTTGCCCTCTAGATTCCAGACCTGTTCCACATCGGGGAGTTGAGAGGGGATGAGGAAGGCCCCGTCCTGGGCGATGATCCATCCGTCGAGGGACCAACCGTCGAAGAGGGGGGTCAGCAGTCCCCGGGGATCGACAATGGGCAGCGCGGGGGAATCGGGCACGCCGACGGCAGTCCAGTTGCGATGGGTGAGATTGATGTGGGTGAGGGAGAAAGCGCGTGGGACAAAGGACTCGTCTCCGGGATCGAACTGTCTTTCGACCCAGTAGGGCCATACCCAGTCAAGGTTGTGCTGGATGGCGCGGCTGTTCATGAGTCCGCGAGCGTGGAAGACGACTCCGGCGCGGAGGAGTTCGATGGGTTCCTGGACTTCGGAGGGCTGGGAGAAGCGGCGGGCATAAGCCATCAGGGCGATGGGGTCCAGGAAGCCGTGGGATCGTGCGAGTTTTCGGACGATGTACTGCCAGGGGAGCCATTTCAGCCACATGTCACACCTGCCTTTCCTCGTCTCCAAAAGAAACACTCCGCGTAGTTCCGGGGGTGAGCGACGGCCTCGGATCACGCGGAGAAAAGTGCGGTGAGAATCTGTCCGGACAAGGGACCGGAGTTTTAAGCCGCTGGGGTCAACCTAACCGACGCGTATCTCTTTGCTCGACTGCCATAGCCCGTGGATATTGCAGTAGGCGACCGCCAGCAGGGTTCCGGCCTGATTTGTCTTCATGGAAGTGGAGCCCTGGTGATGAGTGTAGACCGGGCCCTGGTTGGCGCCCTTGGCGGATTCGCCATGGGCGGCAAACTCGAAGCGGGCGACCTCGTGGACGAACTTGTCGTCCTCGGCCTGGAAGTAGAGTGTGATCCAGCAGATGTGATGCTCGGTCGTATTGGGATGCGCCTCGGCTTTGCCCAGAGTCACTGAAACATTGAAGAATTCGTCCAACTTGATGCCGTCCGGGCACTCGATAACCGGCACATGCTTTTCTTGCTTCCAATCAGCGGTCTGGATTCGTTCACTCAGGTTCATAGGATGTCTCCTATTCGATTTGTCAGCCGCCCGGGCACGGAACAGCGAATGGCGCCGGGACTTGATCCTGCCCTAAAAATGGGTAACTTCATTAGTTTCGCCCGCACCCGCTAGTCAGCGGATGCGGGCGAAAGTGACGAAGAGCCTCAGACGGTTCCTTCCCTTCAACACCTTGTTACGCCGCCTGAATCTCTTGCCAAGGTCCAGAATTCTGCTTGGGGAGCGTTGCCGCACGGTCTACGGGTCCGCGTCTATGTCTGGTGTGAGTATGTGTGGGATGCGGGATATCACGCAATTGGTGGATTTGCGGAATTAGGGCAGGCACAAATACGGATGTTGGCGGATCCGGGGGGAAATGAGAAAGCCCGGCGAAAAGTCCGAACAGGCTTCTCGCCGGGCGGTCTGAACAGGATTTCCGGAATGTGGTTACTTGACCTCGATGATGCCTTTTTGGATCGCGTACTTGGTGAGGGCGGCAGTCCCGTGGATGTCGAGTTTGCGCATGATGTTCTCGCGGTGAGTCTCGATGGTCCGCACGCTGAGGAAGAGTTTGGATGCGACTTCCTTATTGCTGAAACCCTCGGCGACGAGGGCCAGGACTTCGCGCTCGCGGCTGCTTAGTTCGACGTCTTCCTGCACGCCGTTTCCTTCGTCGTCGCCCTGCTGATCGAATAGATAGCGCGAAACGCTGGGGTCGAAGAAGGCTCCACCCTTGTGGACGAGTTCGATGGCGCTGAGCAGATCCGTGGGGCAGGTGTCTTTGAGGAGATAGCCTCTGGCGCCGGCCTGGACGCTCTGGAGGACATAGTGTCGGTCGTCGTGCATGCTGAGGATGATGACTTTGGTGTCGGGGAGAGCCTGGAGGACTTCTTTGGTGACGGTGAGCCCGTTCATGTCGGGCAGGCTGATGTCCATGACGACGATGTCGGGAATGAGTTCCTTGGCTTTGGCGATGGCTTCGGCGCCATCCGACGCTTCTCCCACGATGAATACATGGTCGAAGGTGGACAGGTGGGATTTGATGCCATCCCGGAGAATCTGGTGGTCGTCGACGAGCAAAACCCGGATTTTCTCATTGTTGGCCTTTGCCATATTCACTTCTCCTCTTCCTGCGGTATCGGAATGCGCACCTGGACGCGAGTGCCCTTTCCGGGTGTGGATTCAATACTGGTGGCGCCTCGTGCGAAGGCGGCTCTCTCCTGGATGTGGAGCAGGCCGAGTCCAGAGCTGCGATTTGCCTTGTCTTCGGTCTGGTTCAGGTCAAATCCCTTTCCGTTGTCCTGCACGGTGAGGGTCAGCCATCCGCTTTGACGTTTGAGACTCAGGTTGACTTTGGTGGCCCCGGAGTGTTTTTCGACGTTGTGCATGGCTTCCTGGACGATCCGGTACAGGCCGAGGTCAATCTCGGGGCTGATGGTCTTGGATACTTCGGCGAAGTCGTAGCGAACATCGATGTTGGTCATCGCGCGGAATTCGGCGCAATAGGTTTCCACTGCGGCAGCCAGTCCGAAATCGTCGAGAACGCTGGGGCGCATATTGTGTGAGATGCGGCGAATTTCCCGCATGCTTTCCTCAAGAAGGTTTTTCCCTTCCTGGAGTTCATTGTACAGACTTTGGTGGCCTTCGGGGAGTTTTTTCGCAGCCGAATGAAGGCGAAATCGAGCCGATGAGAGGATCTGGTTGACGCTGTCGTGGAGTTCGCGAGCGATGCGGCGACGCTCGATTTCGTGGGCATCCACGATTCGTTTGAGAAGTTCCTTTTTGATCTGCTCGGACTGCTTGCGTTCGGTGATATCCCGGCCGATGCCCAGGACGAGACGCTCGTCCTCCAACTCGATGGGAAAGGTGCTGATCTCGAGGATGATCTGGGAGCCGTCGGCTCGTGTGATCTTAAATTCTTCGGCTCCCGTGGGCTCACCAGCGGCGCTGCGGGAGAGGCTCTCGAGAAAGCGGGTGTTTTCGATGGGATCCAGAATTCCGGAAGAGAGAATGTTCGGGCCGGGGAAATCGTTGCGGTTGATGTCAAAGACCTCTCGGGCTGCATTGTTGAGATCGAGGAGGTTGCCATCGAGGTCGCAGAGATAGAATGGATCGGGCGCGAATTCGAATAGAAGGCGGAAGCGCCTCTCGCTGTCCCGCAAGGCGGATTCGGCAAGTTTCTGAGGGGTGATGTCGAGCATGACCCCTTGGAGGGAGGTAGGGTTGCCCTCGGTGTCCCGCAGGACCACCGCTTCGTCTCGGACCCAGACTTCTCGGCCGGAGCGTCCTATTATCCGGTATTCCGAAGTGAACGGCTTACCGAACTGGAGGGTATCCTGCATTTCCTCCAGAACGCGCTGTTTGTCCTGGGGGTGGAGGTTTCGATACCAGAAATCGGGGTTTCTCCGGATCTCTTCAGGTGTAAAGCCGAGGGAGGTTTCGATCTGGGGGCTGGCGTAGATCGCGGATCGCTTTTCATCGAGAGCGGCCACATAGGTCACTGCGGGGGTCTGCTCGACGAGAATGCGGTAACGTCTTTCCGAGTGGCGCAGCGCCTCTTCGGCTCTCTGGCGGTCCTGGCGTTCGGCGACCTCGAGTAGCGCACGCTCCACGGCGGACCCGAGTCGGGAGAGTTTGTTCTTCAGCACATAGTCGGTCGCGCCCTGCTTGAGGCTTTCGATGGCGACCTCTTCGCCGAGCTGGCCGCTGACGAAGATGAAAGGCACGTCCGGGCTATGTTGGCGGAGAACCGCCAGCGCTTCGAGTCCGTCAAAA
This sequence comes from bacterium, assembly GCA_013203855.1. Lineage (GTDB taxonomy): Bacteria > Sumerlaeota > Sumerlaeia > UBA8349 > UBA8349 > JABMPG01. The sequence goes on along the minus strand of JABMPG010000306.1, from coordinate 391 downwards.
GAGGGGAGATTATAATCGGCGAGGATGAGGTTCGGCTGGAAGGACTGGATCGCTTCGAGGTATTCCTCGCGGGTTTCGACGGTTTTGGCGAGGAAGTCCAGATCGGCCCGGCGTAGTTCATACTGCATCAGCTCCGCATCGGTGGCCAAGTCTTCGAGGATCAGGATTTTGACGGTTTCACGCATCATGTTTCCGATGGGTTAAAGATCAGTTGGGAAGGGGCGGTTCATTCAGGTTCAGCCAGTAGAATCCCAGTTCGGCGACCACACTTACGAACTGGTCGAAGTCGAGAGGCTTCACGACGTAACTGTTGACGCCTAGCTTGTAACTTTCGACGATGTCCCGTTCCTCTTGGGACGAGGTGAGCACGACGACGGGGATACATCGGGTC
>JABMPG010000305.1 GCA_013203855.1 bacterium | reverse complement strand
GCACGCCTCCACAAACCCTCCTGAATAGCAGCAGTCTACCACCAGCGTCACGTCCACGGCATAGTTTGTTTGCAGAGCGTCGAGCCAGGCGTCCATCGTCGTGGCGGGGAGGACTTGCGTCGGATTCAGGCGGAAGGCGGTGGTTCCTCCGGCCTTGTAGCCGTGGTCTATCATCAGGATCAGAAGCCGCCCCGCGCCGGAAGCGAAGTCGGCGGGAATGGTGGCGGACGCGTTCGGGACGGCATCGCCAGTCAGGGCTCTCTGAAGGTTCGCCAACATCGCCCAGCCATCGACATCGTTCAGCCCGTCGCCATCCGCGTCGCGAAAGGGCCGGTCCACGTTGGCCGGATCGGTCGGCCCGAAGGCGCTGAGATACAGAATATCCTCCGGCTCATAGTGACGCCGGATCAGGGTCTTATAGGCATACGCCCCGAGATCGTCTGTCTGCTCTGCGATCCCGTTCCCCGGAAAGTCTCCGCCACCGGCCACGATGATCGCCCGAGGAGGATTCAGTTCCCAAAGGCGAACCGTACCGTCGTTGGAGGCGGTGAGAATGCCGTTACCGCCCTCCGCGAAGCAAACATGCTGCACACCCATGGCATGCCCGCGCAGCCATGCGACTCGGGTTCCGGTGGCCAGGTGCCAGATTTCCGCGCCTTCGGTGCCATCAACGCAAAGAAGAGAGCCGTCCGGCGAAACGGCGGCGTGGGAAACTCCCACGGTTGGCAATCGGCGGACTTCCCGACCCGTGGCAACGTCCCAGATCACGGCATCGTCGCCGACGGTCACAATGGATTGGCCATCCGGCGTGAAGAGGGCGACTGCTCCGTTGCGATGTCCGTGAAGGACCTGGTAGGTCGTGGTTGTGCCCGCGTCCCAGAGATAGGCAATCCCTCTTATGTTGAACGCGGAACCGGCCAGGAGCCGCGTCCCGTCCGGCGAAAAGGCGACAGAATCCAGTTCCCCAGGGGTTTCATAGGCGTCAAGCAACGTGCTGCTCGCCACGTCCCACCGCTCCATTCTGCCCTTGCTGGCGACACCACCGGCCAGGACTTGCGCACCGTCGGAAGAGAACGCGATATCCCGGACGGAGAATCCCGTTCCGAGCGCGTCTGGATAAGGGGTTCTGCTTTCAGTATCCCACATCTCGATGAGCCCGCCTGAGGCTATCGCCACGGTCTTTCCGTCCGGAGAGAATCCCAGGCAATCCGAGGAATGCGACAGGACGTCGATTTTGCCGCCGGTTCGAATGTCGTAGAGGGTGGCCGGGTTGCCCTGGCTAACGGAATTGTTGGATGCTGAGACAATATAGTTCCCTTCGAGTGGCGCGGCCAGGTCATGCACGTAGCCTTGGTGCTCCAGCAGTCTGCGGTAGACATCTCCCGTATCCGGATCGAAGACGAGACTGGCTTGGTCGGCCGAGGCCGTGAGCACTCGGGATCCGTCTGGAGAGAAGTCAACCGCAAGGGCTTGGGCCTCGTGCTCCGTGAAGGCGTGAATCTGGGCGCCGGATTCGGTGTCCCAGGTGCGCACCGTGATAGTCGGGCCCCATGACCAGATTCCGGCGGTGGCGACACGAGACCCGTCCGGGGAGAAACAGGCATCGTAGATTCCGGCCTCGTGTTCATAGCTCTGAAGTAGCGCCCCGGTTGCCACCTCGAACAGTTTTGCCCGGGTATCCTGGCCCGGGTGGTTATGCGAGGCGGCAAGCACCCGACTGCCGTCTGGTGAGAAGCACGCCACCGAAGCCGTAAATTCATACTTCGTCAAAGTCCGCACCAACTGCCCGGTTTGGGCGCTCCAGAGAATGATATCCCCACTACCACCTGCCGTGGCAATCAATGAACCATCCGGTGAGAGATCCGCGTCCTGCACCCCGCCGAAGCCCTGGAGTTCCGGATTCAGAGTGAACCTGACATCCCCCGATTTCGGATCCACCAGCATCACTCTATAGCTGCTGCCGACGATCAATAAGCTGTCGTCACGCGAGAATCTCAGAGATTCGGTAAGCTGATCAAGTGGATCTGGCTGAAAATCCTGACGCTTCACGCCTGTTTCCGTTTCCCATATCGTAACACGCGACCCGGAATAGCCCTTCCCCAGTGCGATCAATTTTCCATCGTGAGACACGCACATGGCGCCTACCGGGAAAAGCGGATCGGTAAAAGCGCGGATGACCTGCCCGCTCTCCACGTCCCATAAATAGGCTCCAGCTCCACCGGACGTAAGCGCGCGCCGTCCGTCAGGCAGAAAGGCGGCGCCTGTCAGAGTGCCCAGCCCGTATTGCTGCAAGTGCTTGGTTCGTATCTGGGGGAGCGCGAGGGTGATGGAATAGTCCGGCACAATTCCATTGGGCCCGGTTACCTCGACAAAGTACACACCCCGCCCGAGTTGGATGTTCACCCCGCCACCTCCGGTGGCGATGGGCGACAGTTCCGCGTCGAAAAGTGACACTGCGAGGTCCGGGAGAATTCCGCGGCAAACAAGACTGACGGTTCGGGATCTGTCCAGATCGAACCGGAACCAGTCCGAGTCTCCAGCGTCGTGGATTGTGTGTCCACTCTCTTCCGTGTAGGGCAGGAGGTTGTTCGCTGTGGCCGAACTGTTGTCTGACTCGTAAGGATCGGCGGCGACTGGAACGGATCGAAATGTGATCTCATACGGATCGACAGTGTAGCCAGAGTCCAGCCCGTGAACGCGGGCCAGGTAGTCCCCCGGCTCGAATCGAGCGCAGACCCGGGAGAACAAGCCCTCCCCACTATCGTAGTCGAAGAGAAAAGGTTGGGCCAACTCATCGGTTGTGTGAATCTCCAGAGCGGTGTTCCCCAAGCGGCCACGCGTTTCGAGGGCGTAGATACCTGCCGTCGCCACTGAAAAGGAAAGCCAGTCCTCGTCAGTGACCGGGTCCAGCGCATGCTCCTGGCTCTGCCCGAGAGCAATCGGATTGGCTTCGATCGGCGTATCGTCGAATTCGTAACTATCCGCCGGAGCGCGCAGCACGTAGACTACCGCATAGTCGGATATCTGATCGGGACTCCCCGGGTCATCCACACGAACATAATAGGTTCCTGCAGTCAGAACTTTCTCATGCCTCAAAGTCTCGCGGTTGAAACCAGTTGTCCCGGTTGGTTCCTGCGCGCTGTTATAGAATCCCACGGTAGGCTGGTATGTAGATCCCTGGATCACTACCGCCCAGCTCACCAGGGACCTCTCGTCAATTGAAAATGCGAACCAGTCCACGTCGCCCGACGGCAGGGAATGACTGGTTCGCATCTCGCCTTCCGTGACGAAATGCGCCTGTTCCCAGGTGTCATCCGGCTCGTAGGCATCCTGGGCCCAACCGGCCGAGTGAGAGATCAGGAACACGATGATCGGGCAGAACACAAGCAGATGTCGCACTGAGCGAGGATTCCACATTGTCAGAGCCTCCTTGGCCTGATCGGTCATCGGGATCGCCCTCTCCATTCAAGAAGTTGCCCCGCGCCGAAAGCGAAATCGGCCGGGATGATGCCGGACGCGCCAGCATCCGTTCCTACCCCGAGGGCTTTCTCCAGGTTCGCCAGCGTTGTCCAGCCGTCGAAACAGAACCGCGTCCGCTGCAACTGGGTACTGATCCGGAAATGGCACTGCCGGATCACCTGGCCGGGCGGCGGTTCTTGCGCCAGGTCAACCCTCTGCCGATTTCACTATCGCCCGAACCCGTCTTTCTTCGACCCGGTTTCCTTGCCGGCGGCATTCGGCCAGTGCTTTCTCGTAGAGATCGCGGATCGTGCCGGATTCTCCTCCTGCCAGAGCGGCCCGCAGCTCGAGCCGGAGCAGGCGCGGCTTCTCGGCCACATAGCCGTTTTCGCGCAGGACTGCCCGCGAACGGGCGATCAGATTCCTCAGTTTCTTCCGGGGAAAACGATTGGATCGCCTGTCCAGAAGCATCTCAATCTCAACCAGGTCCAGCGAGAGAGATCGCTCGCGGTCTCCCAGGCCGCGGGCCAGGGCTCTCGCCTCCGCCAATGTCTTGCCCGCCTCGTCCTGGCGGTGCAGCATGAGATCACCCAGAGCGAGGTTTTCCAAGGCAATCGCCTCGCTTCGGCGGTCCTGAATGCTCCGGGCCACTTCGAGGGAGCGCGCGTTATGTTCCATCGCTTCGACGGCTCGGCCCTGACATAGCGCCAGGTTGCCCAGATTCGACAAACAAGCTGTCTGCGCCTGGGCGAAATGAATCTTCTCGGCCAGATCCAGCGCCTTGGCATAGGCCCGGCGGGCATGTGCATATCGGCCCCGGTTCTCCTCGATTATTCCCACGTTCATCAACGTCGCGGCCACTCCGAAACGGTTGCCCAATCTCCGCCACAGCCTGAGACTCTCTCGGAAGTGATCGAGGGATTTGTCCAGTCTGCCCGCCCGCCATTCAATCAGGGCCAGGTTGTTGCGGGCGTCTGCGTGGATCCCCAGCGCGTGAGGGGGGAGCGAGATCTGGAGCGCTACGGAATAGTGGCGGCGCGCTTCAGGATGGTCGCCGATCCCCCACGCGGCGTAGCCCAGGCCGTTCACGATCATGGCTCTCAGGGCGGGATCGTCCAGGTTTCGGCGCAGTTTCCTGGCTTCCTGGAGGCAGCTTCGCGACTCGGACCAGCGCGCCATCTGAAGAAGGGTGATGCCGATTTCGGCTTTCATCTCTGCCTGGAGGTGTTTCTTTGAGGAGATGGTGGGTAGACGGCCTCCCTTCTCGAAGCAGGCAAGAGCCGTTTCGTTCTCTCCCAGAAACCGATGGGACCGTCCCATCGCTCGAAGTATCGCGGCCGCCTGCGTTTCCTCCGCCGGGCCCTCATGCCCGTCCAGAAGTCGATCCAGCGCCGACTGGTAGAAGTCTATCGCTTCGGCCAGTGCGGCCTGGTCCATGGCCCGGTCGCCAGCCAGTTGCAGATAGTGAATTGCCTTTTCCGCGATGTTTCCCTTGTCAAAGTGATAGGCCAGCACGGGATACACATCGGCAAGGCGGCTGCGGAAGGTTTTCTCGATTCGCTCGGCCACAACCCGGTGGAACTCCCGACGCTGGCGTTCCAGAAGGCTCCGGTACGCCGTCTCGCGCATCAGGTGGTGGCGGAAATAGAACTCCAGTTCCGCGGCCGATCTCACTTCGTCGAGAAACTCCATCCCCTTCAGCGCATAGAGCCGGGCCATCAGGCCCTGCCGGATAAGGTCGAAAAGCTCGATCAGGGAATAGGCGAAACGATGCCCCAGAACCGAGCCGCACTGCAATACAAGCCGACGGCGGCGGCTCAGCAGGTCGATTCGGGCCTGCAAGATGCCTCGCAGTGTTCCCGGCACCCATTCCCGGATTCGCCGGGCCAAATCCCGCCCGCGAAGCCCTTCCGCTTCCTTCGCGAGCTTGTCCATCACGTTGCGCAACATCTCGATGAGGAAAAGCGGATTGCCCGCCGCCTGCGTCGAAAGCGCCTCGATCACTTCCGGAGAGACAATTTCCACCGGGAGGAGACTCTGGAGCAGACGATCCCGTTCGACGTCCGGCAATACTCGCAACTTGATCACAGGCAGAGTTCGAATCTCGTTGCGCGGGGGGCGGAACTCGATCCGGTGCGAGAAAATCCAGAACGCGCCACCGATCTGGGGCGGCGCGATCAAACTGCCCAGTGTCTCAAGGCTGCTTGCGTCGCCCCACTGCAGGTCGTCGAAAAAAAGCGCCAAAGACCCTTTCGCCGAGAGGGCCGAAAGAAGCGATCTCAGGTCAGCGGTCATCTCCCGTTTCAGGTCGGCCGGCCTCAACCCCCTGGCTTCCTCAAGCGCGGCCGAAAGTCCGAACATGGCCTTCAGTCCCATCATTGGAGAGTCGAGCCCGTGTAGGGATTTCAGGGCCTCGATCTCTTCTTCGATCTTCTCGGGCGCCTCGTCCGCGCTCCCTCCCCACAGCGAGCCGATCGCCTGGCGCCAAGCTCCGAAGGGGATCCGGGCCGACTGGGGGCTCCCCTCGGATTTCAAAACCGTCGCCTTGCGGCCTCCCAGGAACTCCTTGACAAGACGGGTCTTGCCGATGCCGGGAGACCCGATGATTCGAACACCCCCGGCGATCTTGTCCCCTTCGAGAAACTCTCCCCATAGTCGGGTCAGCCGGGCCGTCTCCTCTTCCCGTCCGACGAAGGTCAGGGAAAAGTCCCGCCGCTGTCCCCCGTCCTCTTTCTGTCCGATAACTTCATAGGTTGCCAACAGATCCGGGACGTTTTTGAAACGGCGGGGACGCTTGCGCCGAAAATCGAAAATCCCTTTCAACTGCTCATAGGTCGAAGGACTGACTCGGATCGTATCGGGCGCCGCGGCGGACTCGATTCGTGCCGCCATGTTCACCGTATCCCCGAAGATATCGAAGTCCCGGCGACCCTCCCGCGTGACAAACGATGAAAGAATCTCTCCCGTATCGATCCCGGCCGAAGTCCGAACTCGCTCTCCCTCGATCAGCGGGAAAACCCGAACCTGGTCCCGGATCTCCAGGGCGGCGCGGACGGAAGCCTCCACGTCCCGATCGTAGGCCACCGGCGCGCCGAACACCGCCAGGCAGGCGTCCCCCTCGAACTTGACGATGAAACCATTGTGACGGTCCACCGCTTGCGTGCAGATCTCGTAGAACGCGTCCAGAAGATCCTTCAGATACTCCGCTTTCAGCTTCTGCGATAGAGATACATAGCCGGTCACGTCGACGAACAGCACCGACGCGGTCCGATACTCATCTTCCGAACTCTCCAGAAATTCCTCCAGACGCTGTCGCTGACGGGCGCTGTGAGGCACCGGTGTTCCGGCAAAACGCCTTTCCACCAAGGCGTCGATATCCTCATGTTCCAGGTGTTTCTGAAGATCGCGAAGCCCTTCGGGCGCCTCGCCCGCCTCCGGGACAGTCGGCCGGGAGACTGTCCCGGCTCTCTCACGGGCGTCTTCCAGCGCAACGGCCTGATCGCGAGGCAGGAATTTCGGCAAGGGCCGATCGGTCAGAATCGCCCCGCAGAAACGGCATGCCAAGGCCTCCTCCCGGATAGCCTCAAAACAAACTGGACACTGTTTATGCCCTTTTTTCACCATACATGCCGAACTCAGAAAATGGGTAAGATTTAGCCATCTCAGGCTACTATGATTAGAAAGTAGTGCTGCCCGGTTCGATCTACAAGAATAATCCACTCGGCGCGGGGATCGTTTTTACG
>JABMPG010000304.1 GCA_013203855.1 bacterium | reverse complement strand
GCAATTTTCCGGGCTGCCGGGATGTCCCATTCCCCGCGCATGGTGATTTCGCGAACGTCGAGTCCGATGGCTTTGGCTCGTTCGGCGAGGGGAGAGGCGGGCTGGGTGACGAGCAGGAAGGGGATGTTCCGTGCGTGGAGGCCCTGGCAAAGGTTTAGGACTTGGGCCTGTCCGCCTCGCCATTCGCGGCCGGTGTCGATGTGGAGGAGTGGGCGGGAAATCATATCGAGCCCGTGAGGTTTGGCTGGGAGGACTCCATCTGGCGGTCGGCGGCGACGGCGACTTCCTCGACGGTGACGGCGTGCATACATTCGCGGGCGTGGTTGCACTCGCGTCGCATGCAGGGCATTTCGGGGCAGCTGCCGGGTTTTCGGAGAAGGATTGCTCCGGCGGAGTAGGGCGCGGTGGTGATCCAGTTGGTGCTTCCGAAGATCGCGACGAGGGGGGTTTCTCGGGCGGCTGCGACGTGCATGGCTCCGGAGTCGTTGCAGAGGAATAGGCGGCAGATGTCGCAGAGGGCGATGAGGCCTCGGAGAGGCATGTCCCCGCAGAGGATGGTAACGGGGTGTTTCACGGCGGCGGCGATGGTTTCTCCGATAGGGCGCTCGCCCTTGCTTCCGACGATGACAGTCCGGGCGTCCCACTTTTCCGCGAGGTGGTCCGATACGGCTGCGAATCTGTCGGGGAGCCAGCGCTTGGCGGAGCCGAAGGCCGCTCCGGGCGCTATGCCGATGAGGGGCTTTCCCGTCGCCATGTGTTCTGCCAGTCCTTTTTCGGCGAGAAGGCGGAGCAGGGCTTCGTTGGCGCCATCGGGAACGGGAACGACGAGTTTGCAGCTGTGAGCGTCGAGGTCTCCGAAGTCGCGGAGGAGGTTGAGGTAGTATTCGACCTGGTGGACCTGAAGGATCTGGGGGGTTACTTGAATGGGATCGGTGAGGAGGAAGCGTCTGGCGTCACGGGCATATCCGACGCGTTGTTTGACTCTTCCCATTGTCATGAGGAGGGCGGCGCCGAGGGAGTTGGGGAGGGAGATGCCGAGGTCGAATTGTTCTTGGCGCATGCGTTGTGCGATGCGTCGAAAATGGGTTTTGGACTTGTTTTCCTCGGCGACCCAGAGGCGGTCGATGTCGGGGTTCGCCTCGAATACGCCGGCGGCCCAGGGTCGAGCAAGAAGGGTGATTTTGGCTTGGGGGAAGAAGCGGCGAAGGACGCGGAGGGTGGGCGTGACGAGAACGGCGTCGCCGACGTGATTGGTGCTCTTGACAAATATCTTCTTCACGACTTGTCCGATTTCTGCTTCTGGTGGATCTCCCAGAGTTTGGCGTATTTGAGGAAGGCGCTGAACGCGGAGAGGCCGCATACGATGAGGCCTGCGCGGCCGTCGAGAAAGCCCCGTTTGAGGATGTACTGTTTGACGAAGCGCCAAGCCGGGTGCAGGAGGAGGTGCTGGGGGCGGACCAGGGGAGTGTGTCTGGCGCGGTCCTTCGCGGCCCAGGTTGTGTAGCGATCGAACTTGGTCATGTAGCGGTCGAAGGAGCGGGCGGTGTGGTGCTCCATGGGGTGGGTTAGGTAGCCGGCCTTGCCTTCGAGGATGATGTCGGCGTGGACGTGGCGGTCCTGGTAGCGTCCCTTGTCTCGGAGGAAGAGGCGCAGGCACTTGTCGGTCTTCCAGACGTGGCGGATGGGGTGGCCCATGAAGTGGTTTAGGCGGCGGATGTAATAGCCTTCGAACTGCGGACCGGTTTCGAGGGTCTGGAGGATCTCTTCGCGGAGTTCGGGGGTGATTCTCTCGTCGGCGTCCACGATGAGGATCCAGGGATGTGTGGCCTGGGGGATGGACCAGTTTTTCTGGGCGGCGGAGTTGACGTACTCGTGTTGGAGGACGCGATTGGTGTATTCGGAGGCGATTTCGCGGGTGCGGTCGGCGCTGAAGGAATCGACCACGAGGATTTCGTCGGCCCATTTGACCGATTCGAGACATTCGCGGATATTGTCTTCTTCGTTGAAGGTTGGAACTAGAACGGTCAGATGGGGTCTGGAGGAAGCAGAGTTCAAGTAGGGCAGCCTGCAAGAGAG
>JABMPG010000303.1 GCA_013203855.1 bacterium | reverse complement strand
TTCAGCGTCTACGGCCTGACCGACGGCGAGGGCGCCCTGGTCGAGGCCTACGAGTACGACCCCTACGGCGCGCACTTCCTTCTGACCGACGGCGACGACGGCGACAGCGTCGTCAACTTCTCCACGAACGACGCCCGCACCTCCATGGGCATCAGCCGCGAAGAAGGCGAGGAAATCGCCAACCCCTACACCTTCACGGGGCGACGTTTTGACCCGGAAACGGGGTGGCACTACTATCGGGAGCGGTACTATGATAGCGAACGAGGGCGGTTTGTGAGCAGGGATTACGGCGTGAGATTGTCCGTCTCCTCGTACTCAGGTGCCTTGGATGCCATAAGCGCCGGAAATGGGGATGCTTTTCAAGGGAAGATGCCAGGCGAAGCTAGGTACGACGACGGCCCTAATCTTTATGCGTATGCTAAGGATAGCCCTTGCCGGTATCGGGACCCCATGGGGAGAATGTCCAGAGAGGCGTGGAATTGCGCCTGCAAGGCGTCAGGTAAGGCCGAAAAGGAACTTGACCGTCTACGCGAAGCCGCTAAGCAAATAGACGGGTTCTCGTACGGAAGTCTTAACCCTTTCAAGGAAGAAATGGGCTGCGGCTGGTGCGCAGCAAATCTCCTTTCGTTCCTTGCAGTGGTGAAGGAACATCCGCCAGTCTGCTGGGACTTCAACTGGTTCAGCGGTAGAAAGTGGCTCATCCCGGGCGGGGGAGTCTTACCCATCCCTAATATGGTCCTCAAGCATCACTTCATTGCTCTGAAGCCGACGATCGATGAGGTCTCTTACACGGACCCGGAGAACGAAGGTCGTCCTGTCTTTGATGGCTGGGGAGGACTGTGGGGCAACATAACATGGCGGTGTAGATTCAGTGAAGGAACCGTAGGCGCGTATTATCGAGAATGGGGATCAGCGGGTCTGACTTGGTCTGTAGAACCCCAATATTGACCGGAAGGGTATCCCATCTTGCGCGTCATATGTCTTGCCATCATCTTGACAGTAGTCTTGGCAATAGTGATGTTCTGCATCGGTGAAAGGGGCTTTGAGAGAACCTCGTCTCTCCAGATGCGGGCATACGATCGTCTCCTCACGCTGGCGAATCATCTAGATGCCATGCCCGATTCCAATTTCCCGACAACGCTTGACGCTCTGTCTTCTCCGGGAGTCTCCTTGAGGGATCCCTTTTCGTAACCGTCCGGTAGACCGCATCTTGAATTCGTTGCGGGGGATGTGCGAAACCATTGGCTGTGGAATCTCGCAGGGAGGGAGGATATGCCAATGGACTCGAATCGCAAACGGCGTGAGGGGGGCGGGAAGCAGTTTGAAGGGCGGACGAAAGGACCTCGACGGGATGCGGCGAAGGAACTTTTGTGGCGGGGACGTTTGGATGAGCAGAAGCAGGGCGGGCTGAGCGTGCGCGCCTACTGTCGCGGGGCAGGGGTGTCCGAGTCTCTGTTTTACCAGTGGCGGCGCGAAATCTCGCGGCGCGATGCGGAGACCCGAAGCGGGAAGGGCGATTTGTCGCGACGAAAGGGAGTCGCCGGTTCGCGGCCAGGCAAGACGGCCCCCGGCTCCGGCCCGTACTCGCCGCGGATGCCGGGGCGTGTTTCACGACCGGAGTTTGTCGAACCGGGTTTCGTGGACGGTCCTTCGGCGACAGCGCCTTCCCGGCCGGCATTCATCGAACTGCGTTCCACAGAAGATACTTCGGGCAGTTGTGATCTTCTCGCCCTGACGATTCCCAGCGCGCCGGCCCCGGTGGAGGTCGTTCTGCGCAACGGTCGCGTGCTGCGGGTGGGACGGGGATTCGATCCGGATCTTGTTCTGGAACTGGCGGCGGTGCTGGAAGGGAACGGGTCATGCTGAGCCTTCCTTCAGCGGTTCGTGTTTTTCTCTGCCTGGAGCCGGCGGACATGCGCCGGGGTTTCGATGGGCTGGCGCGGATGGCCCGCGAGGTGGTGGAACAGGATCCCCTTTCGGGGCACCTGTTCGTGTTTCGAAGCCGCCGGGGCGACCGGTTGAAGATCCTTTACTGGGACCGTGACGGACTGGCGATTTGGTACAAGCGTCTGGAAAAGGGGACGTTCGTCTTCCCCGCGAGTGAGGAAAGAAGCCTGGCGATCGCCCCATCCGACCTGGCCCTCATCCTCGAGGGGATCGACCTGGCGCGGGTGGCGCGGAGAAAGAGATACGAAAAGAGCGAAGGGGATGCGCTTTTCCCTTGACAGGTACGGACTGGTTAGTATATTCTTTCCGTAGCATGAACGAACCGGTCGCCAACCTTCCCGAAACCACTGCCGAGTGCCACGTTCTCATCCGCGCCCTGGCCGAAGAGAACGAGAAGCGCTGTGAGGCGAACGCCGCCCTGAGCGAGGAGAACGAGCGCCATGAGGCGATGATCGCCGCCCTGGCCCACGACATCGAGCAGTACCGCCAGCGCGTCGATTGGCTCACCCGCCGTCTTTTCGGCCGCAAGTCCGAGAAGTTCGACCCGGCCAGACTCGACTTTTTCGGCGAGCCCTACGCCCAGGATGAATCTCCCGAAGAGCAGATCCCCGAGCCCGAGACGAAGATGCCGCCCCTCGCCCCGCGCAAGGGCCATGGCCGCAAACCCCTGCCCGAGAACCTGCCCCGCGAGCGGCGCGAGTACGACATCCCCGAGGAAGAGAAGGTCTGCCCCGACTGCGGCGAGATGAAAACGCGCATCGGCGAGGAAGTCACCGAGCAGCTCGAATACATCCCCGCCTCGCTCTTCGTCATCGAGCACGTCCGGCTCAAGTACGCCTGCAAGCACTGCCAGGGCCAGGTCTCGCTGGCCGAAAAGCCCGCCCAGCCCATCGAAAAGGGGCTGCCCGGCCCCGGACTCCTCGCCCACGTCGTCACGAGCAAGTACTCGGATCATTTGCCCCTCAACCGCCAGGAGAGCATCCTTGCCCGACACGGCGTCGAGATTCCCCGCTCGACCACCTGCGACTGGATGATGGGCGCGGCCACCCTTCTCGAACCCGTCGTGCGGGGCATGCAGAAGGAAATCCTGAAGTCCGCCGTCATCCACACCGACGACACGCCCCTGCCGGTCCAGCAAAAGGGCAAGACCCACCGCGCCTACCTCTGGGTCTATCTCGGAGACGCCGATCATCCCTACACCCTCTACGACTTCACTTGGACCCGGGGCCGCGAGGGACCCGAGAAAATCCTCGAACATTACGAAGGCTACCTCCAGGCCGACGCCTTTTCCGGCTACGACAACCTCTACGCGAAAAAACCCATCGTCGAGGTCGGCTGCTGGGCCCACGCCCGCCGCCACTTCTACGACGCCCGGGAAACCGACCCCGTGCGGGCCCACGACGCACTCCTGCGCATCAAGGCCATGTACAAGATCGAGTCCGACGCCCGCGAACTCGACGCCGAATCCCGCTGCGCCCTGCGCCGCGAGAAGACCGTTCTCCGCCTCGAGGCCTTCGAGACCTGGCTCAAGGAAAACGCCTCGCGGGTCCTCCCCAAAAGCCCCATCGGCAAAGCTATCGCATACGCCCAAAACCACTGGACCGCCCTCAATCGGTTCACGCAGGACGGAAATCTCGAAATCGACAATAACTCGGCCGAGCGGGCCATACGACCTCTCTGTGTGGGCCGCAACAACTGGCTCTTCGCCGGAAGCGAACGGGGCGGACACGCCGCCGCCATCCTCTACTCCCTCGTCCAAAGCGCCAAACGCCACGCCCTCGACCCCTTCCGCTACCTCCGCGACCTCCTCGAGATTATCCCCACCCTCTCCCACAAACAAATCCCCCTCCTCTTCCCCGACAAGTGGAAAGCCCTTCAGGCCGCCCAAACCGCAAACGGGCCGAGCCCTGACAGCGAACCGGCCCCAGCCTCTCAGTCCTTGCCCGCGTAACCGGGCGGTACGTGACCGGAGCACCTTGAGCGGCCAGGCCTCGCCCCCCGCTCAGAGTCTGCCCCCGTGCGTCCGCATCCGCAAGGTGTGGTTCACCGGACGGTTAC
>JABMPG010000302.1 GCA_013203855.1 bacterium | reverse complement strand
TCGGATCCTTGACGTGATCCAGGGGCAGGGCGGGAGCCATGAAGATGCCCTCGGGTCCGAACATCATGCAGCCGTGCTCGCCTTTTTTGATGATGAGCCTCTTGACGCCGGAACGCAGGATCTCGCGGGCGGCCCGGGCGAGGGAGAGGGTGTCGGTGAGCATGAGGGCTTCTTCGTCGTTGAGGAGGAGAACGTCGATCTTCTTGAGAAGCCGGTTAAGGGAAGGCCGCTTGATGTCGATCCAGAGATTCATCGTATCGCAGACTACGAGGCGCGGCTTCTGCACCTGCTCAAGGACGTCGAGCTGGAGGTCGGGATCGATGTTGGCGAGGAAGACGTTCGGAATTCGGCGATAGGCGGTGGGCAAGCGGGGGGCGAAATGCTCGAAGACATTGAGTTCGGTGAAGAGTGTCTCGCGATGATTGATGTTTTCGAAATATCGTCCGCCCCATCGGAAAGTGCGGCCGTCGTCGACGACTTGCAGGCCTCGAGTGTCGATTCCCTTGCGCTGGAGCAAGGCGATTTCCTTTTTCGGGAAATCTTTACCCACGACTCCGACGATGGAGGGCTTGGTGAACAGGGAGGCGGCGTATGCGCCGTAGACCGTGGATCCTCCGACGGCGTCTTCCACTTTCTCGGTGGGCGTCTCCACCGAATCCAACGCGATCGAACCGACGATAAGCAAACTCATGCAAAAACTCCTTCTTGGGATTGTCAGGGGCGGTCGAACCGCACTACCAGGCCCTTGAGGCTGATCTTGTCTTCAAGACGGGGGCCCACGCGCAGGAAAGCGCCGGGATGATATCCGATATCTTCATCCAGCGCGCCTTCGTAGGCAATCTGCACCACGGCGTCGCCGCCAAGCTTTCGAGCGATGGCTCGCAGTTCCTCTTGCCCCGCCTTGTCCACAAGGCGCGCTTCGTGAGGTCGGGTAGCGACGACGGCGATGGGGCTGTATGGCTCGTCGAAATCCTTGTGGGTGAGGGCAATGGGATAGTCGGGGGGGCGAGGGGCGAAGCGAGTCGGGGTGATTCGTTCGATTCGGGGCCATCGGGCACAGCCCGCCGCGGCCGCTACCAGGAGCAGGGCCGAGATCAGCAGGAGGATGTTGCGGCGAGACATGGCGATTTTTCCTTCGGGTCCGTGGACTGTGGCGCAATGCAGCACGGGGAAGATGCCCATGCCTCTTCGCTATACGGGTTGTGCCTTGTGAACCCGCGTATCGAGGGAGATTCGCCCGGTCTGCATGTCGTGGAAGAGTCGGACCACCCGTTCGACGTTGCGCTGCCAGGAGTGAGTGGCCGATACACGCTCGCGGGACTTGTGGCCCATCTCCTCGCGGAGCTCGGGTCTGTCGGCCAGGTGCAGGATATGCTGCACCGCCTGCTCGATGTTCCGTGGCTCGAAAATCATTCCCTCGCCGAGATGGTCCATGGCCTTTTCGATGGCCGGATATCTTGGCGCGATGGTAGGCACTCCCGAAGCCTGGTATTCGAACATTTTGGTCGGACAGGTCCAGTAGTTGGTGTCGGGAACCAGGGCCACGTCCATCGCGTTTATGCAGCTCGGAACCTCCTCGTAGGGCACGCTTCCGACGAACCTGAGGTGGTCGGACAATCCCATCTGCTCAACACGGTCGCGGTACTTGAGCAGGTGCCGTTCCTCGCCTCCCACTACAAAGATGGCGAAGTCCGACCGGGTCTTGAGCAACTGGCACGCCATGGTCGGCAGAAGCGAGATACCGTGCCAGCCGGAGAGGGATCCCACGTATCCGATGACGAATTTCTGGTCGAGATCCCACCGGAGGCGCGCTTCTTCCCGTCGGGCCGGGTCGGGCCGGAAGTGGTCGATGTCCACGGCCATTGGCATGTTCGAAATCCGGTCGGAGGCGACGCCGAGCTCGACGAGGGAATCGTGCAGGGGCTGGGAGACGACGACAAGGGCGGGGGCTTGGCGGGCGATATAGCCTTCGGCCCTTTCGGCCATGCGGAGAAAATGGAGTTTGTGGCGGTGTTCGACAGAGAGGAAGGCATTGATCTCGAGCACTCGGGGCAGGTGATACCGCTTCCCCAGCCTAGTTCCCACGAAGGAATACAGGGAGAAGCGCTCATAGATGGCCTGCATTTTCTCGGTTTCCACAATCTGCTTTCCCACCCGGTATAGGGCCAGGTTGTGCCAGATGTTGCGGCCGTCGTACCCGAGTTGGCGACTCTTGCCCGGCGAGACCTCGATGATCCGCAATCCCTCCCCCAAGCTCAGGTCGTCGCCTTTCTGACTGCAGAGGATCGTGACCTCGTGCCCCTCCGATTGGAGCGCCCGGCACGTCTCGCGAACATGGGTGGAACAGCCTCTTCTCCCGAGGATGGGGATGCCGTGATCGGCGCAGATGTAAAGAATTCTCATAGTGATCCGGTCAGCCTTCTATTCCCGAAGCGATGATCCCCGGGGTTTGTCTCAGATGTCGATCTATAGCGGGGACAGAGAATTCCCCTCGTCGATCAGGTCGATCATCTCGCGCACGGCTAGTTCCAGCCCGACCATGATGGCCCGGCTGATGATGGTGTGGCCGATGTTGAGTTCGTTCATCCCGCCGATCGCTGCAACCGGCACGACGTTGTCGTAGTGCAGGCCGTGCCCGGCGTTCACGATCAGCCCCAATTCCTGGGCCCGGGCCGATTCCACGACCAGGCTCTTCAGCTCCTGATCGCGCTCCGGCCCCTCGGGCGCGTTGCAGTAGCGGCCGGTATGGAGTTCGACCAGGCGGGCACCCGTCCGGGCCGAGGCTTCGATCTGCTCCCGCGTCGGGTCGACAAACAGGCTGACCGGGATTCCCGCCTCTTGGAGCCGTTCCACCACGCGGCGGATAGCCGCCTCCTGCCCGATTGCGTCCAGCCCGCCCTCCGTCGTGATTTCTTCGCGGTTCTCGGGAACCAGGGTGACCTGATCCGGACGCTGTTCGAGGGCGATGCGAACCATCTCGTCCGTGGCGGCCATCTCCAGGTTCAGGAACGTGGTAACCGTTTCCCGAAGCCGCTCCAGGTCGCTGTGCTGAATGTGGCGTCGGTCTTCGCGGAGATGAATCGTGATGCCAGCCGCTCCGCTTTTTTCGCAGATTTTCGCCGCCTCGACCGGATCCGGTTCGCGAGCCCTCCGCGCCTGACGCACGGTCGCCACATGGTCCACGTTCACGCAAAGTCTGGCCATCTGAATTCCTTTCGGGTTGAGCGGACTATTCCGCCGGCACTTCCAGATTGTTGAAAAAATCTTCTAGCGGGAGGAGATCGGGGGCCGGCTCAAGAGGACGGACCGTCGTCTCCGGCAGGATCTCCACATATTTCAGGATCATCACCTCCGGCGTCACCGATTTCACCGTGATGGTCTGGACAAGATCCGGGGAGGTGTCCGGAGTGAGTCCGGCCTGGAGGGGAACGCTTATCTCCAATCCGGGTTGGGGCGTGATCGCCTCGGCTGGATGCACGATCAGGTTCGAGGATACTAACCGGTCCAGCGCTTCCTGGGGCCCCCGCACCGTCACCTTGGCCAGACGGGGCGTGTACTCCAGGTTCAGAGTCGGCACCGAGGGCGGCGAGACGACCGAAACCTCCTCGATGGTCCTCAGAACCTCTTCGATAGACACGATGGCTGGAATCAGGCGGTATTCGCTGTGCACGAGTTCCACGTCCTCGGGCAGTCGAAGACCGACATTGATAGTGAATGTCTCCCGGTGATCGGTCAGGTCGATCCCCTCGGTCTCGATCGGGATGGGCGCGTCCTCCTCGGGGACGAGTTCCGAAAAACGTGCGGGAGAGGCCGTCAGGAGGATTGTTCCCGCATTCTGCGGGCGCACCGGTTCGGCCTGGTGGAAACCGGACGGCGGCAGCCCGGCCGTGGGGAAGACGAGGCGGGCCGACCGCGTGATCAGTTTGCCTTTGGCGACGACGTTGCCCGCGCCGATGTCGGCATACTGCAGTTGCTTTTCGATGGCGTGGCGGAGGTCCGAATCGACGGTGGGAAGGATCCGGATGTCTCGGGGCTCGATGTCCAATGGCTTTGAGGGACGGTAATCCTGAATTCCGCACCAGCTCCGGGCTTCGGGCAATCCTTTGGAAAAGTCGTATTCGACCCGGAAAATATCGCGCTGCACTCGGCCCCGGATGCGGTTGGGCACGGGAAAGGTGATGTTGATCCGATCCGGCTCCACGATGGCCAAGACGTTCTGCGGCACGTTGCGCAGGACGAGGTTCACGGAAAATGTCTCCACCGTCTGCTCGCCCCGCTTGGCAATCATCCAGATGACGAAGGCGATGACGAGCGAGGTGGTGATAAGAAAAAGGTTCGAACTCAGGCGGTCAGACCGACTCATTGACAGCCTCCTTCTCGAC
>JABMPG010000301.1 GCA_013203855.1 bacterium | reverse complement strand
GATGATCACACGACAGATCTTCGAGGCGTCTCAATGAGATGTCTCGATGTAAGAGGAAGACCGGCGGCTGGAAAATCTGAAAAACCCACATCCCACCACCACACCCACCCCCAGCCGCCGGTTTCCTTTTTGAGCAAACAGTACCAGTAACCAGTTCGTTTGGAGTTTGTCAGTCCCGGATCCCCTGTAGGGCGAAATATCACAATAGAGCAAGACAGGTTCAATACGGGGCCGTAATGCAGAGGAATGAACGCAACAAATAAAGAGCACTTCACAAAGACCGATTTGCGCCGAACGGCGCTTCGGCAGGCGCGATATGAACAACTCACCCGATCATCAGACACATGCCCCGAGCCGGATTTCGAAGATCTTATCCTCCCTGTCGAACCTGCTGACTCGGATTTCGATCCGGAGGAGCCGCCGTCTTCTGCCCAAGGATAGACCTCTCCCCTACCCGCGGGATCTCGATCTTCTTCTCCTCGGTTTCCATCTGTCCGGGACACGCTCCGGTGGCCGGAAGATCTTCATCCGCCATCAATTCCCCCTTCAGGAGCACCCCAAGCCCTGGTCGTGATGGATTCCGTTGAGGAAATCCAAACAATGTTTGACCAGCGCCCTCGCTGGTTACTGGTCCGTCAAGGCTCCAAGGGTTTCTTCTGTGTCGCGCGGGTTCGATTCGCCTGAGCCCCATTCGTCCGGAACTCTCTCCCAGTCGATCTCGAACACTTCGGCCGTTTTGTCCCACACGGTTTTCCGCACCTCTTCCATCGGAAGGGGTTTTCCCGTTTCCTTCTGGAGTGAGGTAACTTCCACGCCGCTCAGGCCGCAGGGATTGATCCAGTCGAACGGTTCGAGATCCGTATTCACGTTGAAGGCCAGTCCGTGAAAACTGACGCTGCGACGAACCGTGATTCCGAGGGCTCCCAACTTGGATCGGCCTACCCAGACGCCCCGGTTAAGCGGGTTTCGTTCCGCCTCGACGCCCCACGCGGCGGCGGCGCGGATCATGATTTCTTCCAGACAGCCGACGAAATCCACGACTTTCAGCCCGGCCTCGCGCAGATTGACGATCGGGTACATCACGAGTTGCCCTGGCCCGTGATAGGTGATATTCCCGCCACGCTCGACCGGGACGACTTCGATCCCCTTGGAGCGGAGAAACTTGGCCGAGACCATCAGGTTCTCCTCTCCCCCGCGTCGGCCAAGGGTATACACCGGCGGGTGCTCCAGGAGGATCACCTCGTCGCGCTGCAATCTTCCCTCTCGCCGGGCCTGGGCCAGCCGATGCTGGAGGGCCCAGGCCGAGCGGTATTCCAGCCGTGGAATGTCGAGACGATACCAGGCGGGACGAGTGCCGGATAGGGATTCTGCCTGCATGAAGTTCAGTGTTCCTTCTGAATTTCCTGACGGAGTGGCTTCATGACGCGGCGCACCCGGTCTACGAGGGCGACGCTCTCGTAGGGTTTTTGGATGAAGACGTAATTCTCTTCGTGGCGCAGATGGCTGGCCACGTCCTGTTCACTGTAGCCGCTGGACAGGACAATTCCAATCCAGGGGCGAATTCGGCGCAGGCGACGGAAGACTTCAGTGCCATCCATGCCAGGCATGATGATGTCGAGAACGACGGCCTGGATCTCGAGGTGCTCTCGGAAGACCTCAATCGCTTCCAGTCCGTTGGACGCCGTTAGAATTCGCAGGCCGCGCTGTCGGAGCATTTCCCGAGCGACATCGCGGACCAGTGGCTCATCGTCGACGATCAAGACCGCCCCGTGGGATACCCAGTCGTCCTCGGACGGCGTCTGCGCAACCTCTTCTTCCACCGGGCTAGTCGAGGCAGGGAAGAACAGGCGAAAGGTGGCGCCCTGGCAGGGCTGACTCTCGACCCGTATAGCGCCCTGATGGCCCCGCACGATCCCCTGCACGGCGGAAAGGCCCAGCCCCCGTCCGGTGAACCTCGTGCTGAAAAAGGGCTCGAAAATTCGGGCCAGATCCTCGGGATGGACTCCCGGTCCAGTGTCCGCGACCTCCAACTGGACACAGTTGGAGGGGGGCCGCTCGCCCAGAGAAAACGCCACCGGATTCTCCTCCGGCTCGCAGGCGGAGCAACGCGTGCGGACCGTGATGCCGCCGGGTACGTCTCCGATGGCGTCGGAGGCGTTGGACACGAGATTCATCACGACCTGGCGTAGCTGAGCAGCATCGCCATCGATCCGGGGCGGGTCTGGGGCCAGGTCGTATTTCACTTCGATCTGCCGGCGAACGGTGACCTCGATCAGGTGGACCATGTCTCGAACCAGACTCGACAGGTCGATGGGCTGGACGTTGAATTTCCCCCTTCCGGAGTAGGCCAGCATCTGGGTGCTCAGGTCCGAGGCCCGGCGCGCGGCGACGATGAGGTCGTTAATGCGCTCAGCCGCGGGAGACTCGGCGGAGAGATGCCTCAGGGCCAGATCCGCGTTACCCAGAACACCCATCAGGAGATTGTTGAATTCGTGAGCGATTCCCCCGGCGAGAACTCCGAGACTTTCGAGCCGCTGATTCTCTTCCACCTGCGATTCGAGACGGGCCCGTTGCAGTTCGGCCGCCTTGCGCTCGCAGATGTCCATGATGAAACCTTCCAGCGTGGCCGTCTCGCCCACCCCGTCGCGAATTGCGTTTCCCCTTTCCCATACCCATCGCTCTTCCCCGGAAGCGGTGTGGATGCGGTACTCGAGCATGTAATGTCGGCCCTCCTCAATGGCGAGGAGGACTTCGCGGCGGACCAGCTCGCGGTCTTCGGGAGCAATGAGGCTTTCGAAGGAAACGCGGCGGTTGCCGATGAGATCGTCGGGAGAATAACCGGTGAGGCATACGCTGCCTTCGCTGACGAAGAGCATGGTCCATTCCGGGTCGACCCGACACTGATAGGCCATCCCGGGCAGATTGTGCATGAGGGCGTCGAGGGCGCGTTCGTTCTTCGAGGCCCGCTCTTCGGCTCTCCGCCGCTCCTGCAGTTCGACCTCGAGCGCCGCCTGACGATCGGAAACCTGCTCTTTGAGCGACCATGTGCGGATCAGGCCGACGACCAGGAGGATCAGAACCGGAAACCCGACAAGGAGAAGATTCTTCAAGACCGAACTGTCGCTCAGGAGAGATTCGTCCTGGGCAGAGAGAACACGCCAGGGCAACGGGACAGCCGCCGTCCAGGCTGATAGAAGAATCCACAGCAGTCCGGTCCCCGTCGCCAGGAGGAGGAAAGTTCCCCTCCGACG
>JABMPG010000300.1 GCA_013203855.1 bacterium | reverse complement strand
GTTTTGGCCCGGCGCCTGCCGCACTTTTCGACCGACCGTTACACCGGGTGTCAGTTTCATGGATTGTGGTCCACTTCCTTATCGGGGGTTCCTTGATGGAATTCACCCAGTCGTTTCAGGATCCGATCCATTTGCCCACTATCCATCACATGAAGAAGGTGTCCATCATTGAACCGATCACCCCGGATATGGGCGGTGAGCAACTGCCCGATGCCCTTCTGGTCCGCGCTCTCGATCCCGTGCTCGTTCCCCATAGGTGCCCAGCTCTTCCTCGCCAAGAAAGGCTTACTAACGAGATTGTCGGAGAGCAACACGAGATTCTGACAAGTGGTGTGAATATGAGGAAGATTGAACCGGTGAACCAGGAGAAAGGCAAGTATGACCGGATGGGACAAGCCGAATCGCAAAAGCCCCGATTGGTTCATCCCATCTTCTCCTGAATCGCCATCTTCGCAAGCAGCTTGACTAACAGTGCATCTCGTCCGACCTCAAAGTACATGGGCGTCACATGTCCCTTGACTATGGAATCCTTGCCATGCGCAATACCGCATCGGTTGACATTGTAAAGATAGCGAGCGATGGCATCGTCATTCCCAAAGCGCTTCAAAAGGGATCTATACCGAAGCAGTGCTCTTCGCCTGAAAACGCCGAGTGCGTTTCTTGGTGGGCTCTCGTAATCTCTGCTGTGTCCTACGAGAACTTTTCCGAAAGCGTGTTGACGCAGCCGAGGTAGAGCCGAGGCGAGCCATTTCTTACCGTTGTTCTCTGTGACGGACTCGAGGACTCGGTAGTACCCAAGGTACTCGGAAAGGAAGTCGCCTTGGCGCAGCGCAGATGCGTAGAGGCTAATCTCCTTTTCCAGGCTTCCATACATCTTTGTGTACGGAAGGTCGGTCTCCTCTGTTTCCTGATAGGTGCGAAAAAGAACGTAGGTAAATGGACCATATCTCTGTTCATGCACCAGGCCAAGAATCATCAGAAGCTGGTCCATGAAGTGACGTCTGGAGACAGCAGATGGTTCGGCCGGTGGTACGACAAATGTCTCTCTGGTATTGCTATCTGTGTGATGAATCTCGTGCTTCTGGGGTCTTGTTGGTCCGCTGTGAACGAAGGAATAGCGGAAAGAGTTGAACTCCGAGTCTTGCGGATAGACGACACAGGGAATCTCGTGTTCGAAGGCAATGCAGTCTGAATAGAACCAAGCCTTCCCATAGGATGGATAGGGATTGGGAGCAAGCGGGCACAGGTACAGAGTGGACTGAGGATGTGGTTGAACCAGTGCGATACGCCCGTCGATAGTTACATCTCCGACAGTAGAGTCGGCGAGCCCTCAGGCGCAGATACTGTGTTTTGCGAGTTTCATTTTGCCATCGCGAACAGCTCCTGGGAGAAGAAGTTGCTCATCGATCTCTATGACTGGTGGTCTTTTGGACAATTCATCACCTCCTCGTGAGATGCTTCAGCGGCTCCTTGATTAAAACGGTCTGCCCTTCAGCTGCTTGAATTCCCAAAAATGCTCCTCTGCAAGAGGAATCCAGCCGCCAATTCGAGGATCTGCTGTGCGTTCAGGAGTGATCGTTCCCCGGCGCAAGTCTTGGACGAACTCGGCAATCTCCTTAGTCCATTGATCGAAATCCTTCGGGAGGACTTTCTTCTTTTCGCTGAAGGAGGTGACAGGTGCGTTGTTCTCGCACAGGCAGAAGAAGTAGTACATATTCCAGAGCAGTTCCACCCGAAGGCCCAGACTTATATCGTCTGTGATATCGAGAACCTTCCATTTCAGCCCGTCCGTGCCGGCGGTCCTGCTCCTCATGGAAGGCAAGCTTCTGGCCCACCAGATCCAAGAGGTGGCGGTGTTCCGATGTCGCGGACTGAGGCGCATCACCCATGCTTTGGGCCCTTCTTCCCGGGATTACAGTGGCTCTCTGTTGAAATATCCGAGGGCGAGGCAACACTCCCTGCAAATCCTGCGGCGAGTCAGCCAGGAGCGGATGCCGCATAGCAGCAGGATCAATCCAAGCAATCCGGAGAGACCGCAGGTGAGCATCGCGTAGATCTGGTGTTTTTCCATATCCAGACGGGTGGTGATGGAGACGAGGTCAGCCGGGATTCCGGGCACGGAGCCAAACCCCGCAATCGCTGCGATCAGAATAGAAGCGGACGCGGTCCAGAAGATAACCCGCGTGCCGATCCCGTTGGTCGCGCGGTGCATTCTTTCGAAGTATCGTTTGTCGTTCTCGGCGATGGCCTTTTCTCCGGCGGTCAAGCCGTCCTTTTCGCAGCCCAACTCGAGAACAACTGCGCGGAGATCCGAGACCGCCCCCTTCAGCGTCGAGGCGGCCTGCGCGGACTCGGTGGAGTCCTGAAGCAACCGTGGCAGATATTCGCACAGCTGGCTGTGCCTCTTCTCGAGCCATTGCCGCCGCCGGAGGAGAGTTTGTCGCGCGACCAGTCCGCCCGGATGGTCTGTGCACTTTCCCAGCGCCTCTTCGAGCGCCTTTCCCGCGGCCCTCACCGAGAGGCCCGATCCATGATTCAGATCGGCGAGAACCCTCGCCACTCCATCGACGCGTTTCTTGATCTGCGGTCTGCAGGCCAGTAATGTGCCGCCGGAGAACCCTTCCTTCTCGAGTTGCGAGACGAGACGCCATGCCTGGAAGATACGCTTCCCCGACAGAGCGTTCTCGAGATCACTGCTAAGAGACTTCACCCGGCTCTGTTTGGCTTCGAGAATCTGCTGCATCCGATGGACTGCCGGATGATTCGGGGTCTCGTCCTCGCGCATCTCGATCAACTCGATTGCCTCGTCAAAATCACAACAGGCAAGGGCGTTCTCCAGACCGCCGAGGTATGCCTTTTCCTTCTCATCGCAGGATTGGCAAAGGCTTTGACCCAGCGGCGCTGGATTTCCGCAATCCTGGCAGACTGAAAGGCAGTCAGGGCAGTAGAGATCATTACCGATCGCGACAAGCTGAACCAGTGTCTCCTTTACCCAGCAATTCGAGCAACGCCTTTCGGGAGAGGTCTCCTTGATCTCTGGTCTTGCGTCCTTCGATTCGGCAACCTGCGGCTTTTCGGTAGGATAGAAATCCAAGCGATCCAGGGGAAGCAGACTGCTGTTTTCGTCCACCCAGCGAGCGGCTATCCCATTCAGCGGCGATTTGGTGTTGTACGCCTGGTAGGTGATCATCTGACCAATCCGACAGACAAGGTCGGCGAGTGATTCCGAGGCGCCCCAATGGTCGCCAATGCAGATCACGGAGGCGTCGAAGTTCGGATGAAAGATCGGAGTACGGATACTGCATTGGGGCGCCTGCCGCGGATACGCGGTGGTCAGGTTTACCTCAACACGGTGTTCATCGGCTTCGACAATCTGTCCATCGTCCAGCAGGCGGAGACCCTTGACGCGATAGTGAAAGAGATACTTCTCCGGAGGATTCCCCTGGGCAGCCTCCAACGTCAGAAAGGGAAGGCTTTCTGCC
This sequence comes from bacterium, assembly GCA_013203855.1. GTDB lineage: Bacteria > Sumerlaeota > Sumerlaeia > UBA8349 > UBA8349 > JABMPG01. The sequence continues at coordinate 8,962 of JABMPG010000300.1, read as the reverse complement.
AAGGCCAGGACGGCTGTGTGGTCGGATTTGAGGCGACGGAGTCGGGGCGAGGACATGCTGGGGATGCTACACCTTCTGAGAGTTTTCCGATGCGGGACGTCGGCGTATGCAGGCGGTCAAGGGATTATATCAGGGCCCTCCAGACGATCCAGAAGATGGCCGCCGCGAGCAGCACGAACGCTGTCAGGTTCACAAAGAGATTGCCGCTCAAAAACATCAGCCCCAGCAGGATCAGGGACGCGACCGCCACAGAGGCGCGAACGGCAACTCCGCTCAAATGGCCCACATCCGACGCCTGGACAATTCCGGTCCGGTTTTCGAGTCTACCGACAGATGACGGCGAGGCGAGGGGGAGAGCGGTCCCTAGTTCCGTGTGTGCGGGGGCGGCACCCTTCTCGCTATTGTGGAAATCGGACTGGCGGATGGCCTGACCCTTGCACTTCTTCCCATCTTGGGAGACCTGAAGACCGGGTTTCCCCAACTGCGCCTTTCTTGTGGGCGCGTTCGAGCACCCATAGGTGGCGCACCCGTCATTCTGCGTCCAGCACTCCAGATGATGATAGGTCTCACACATTTCACAAAAGCGAAGGTCTTCGCCGAGAGTGAAGGTGCCATGACAAACAGGGCAGACACGGTCCAGGACGCGCCGGTTGGCTTTCAGGGAAAGTGGGTGTTTAGCACATGCTGTCATACCATTATTCAAATACTAAACAAAGGAATTCAAATACTGAACCAAGGAGCAGTCCGAATCCTACTAATGACAGGAAAAAGAGCACTACGACAAGGACTGAGAGGACGAATCCGGCAATGGCCAAGCCTTTCCCGTAGAGATGACCTCCCGATCTTTGGATGGCGGAAATCGCGATAGCGGAAAAGACAAGCCCTAGAATGGAAAGAAGGATCCCGAGAAGAGGCACCCACCATGTCAGAAAGCCGGTGAGTCCAAGTATGAACCCGGCGACTGCCATGCCACTGGTGGCAGGAACGGCCCCATAGGCGGGTTGGAATGGGAACGTTGAAGGCCGAGCCTCGTTGGTTCCCTGGCCCAACCCGGACGTTTTGGCTTCTGAGGAGACGGGAGGAAGCTTGACACGCAAGGTATTCGAATCGGGAACGAGGCCCTTTCCGCCGGGGGACTTGACGCAGCCGTACGTTCCGCACCCGCCGTTGAGCTGCCAGCATTCGAGATGGTAACTCAGGAGACAGGCTTCGCAGTTGCGGACATCCTGTCCCATTTCCAGCGGAGAATGGCAGAGCGAACAGGTACGGCCCTCGAGCAGGCGGTTTGCCTTCATGAGGGGGGGCAGCCTCTGGGACACGTTGCTTTGCCCAAACGCCATAGGTCGGGGGGCAGTCGCCGAGGCGGGAGGAGCCGGCCGCGCGTTCGACAGGTCCTGCCAGTCGATTCGTATCGGGCTTTTTTCTGTCATGGGGTCCAACTTCCGACGGCCAGAAGGATATGCACCTGGAGAGTCATCTGCTTGGCAGCATGCTGCCGAGTTCCATAGTGGAAGTGATTGCTCTCCGTCCCATGCACGACAAGCAGAACTACCGCTTCGGCCAAGGGGGAACCGTGGAGTGAGCGGTTAGAACAGATGGTATGCATTCAAATTCCTTTACCAGGATTAGGCGCCTGAAGACATGAGGATCTGCACCCACCAAACGGTGCCAATAATCCCCAAGGCCATGCCGATCCATCCCATCGTTTTCCCTTTGCTTCCTGCGATGGCTCCGCAAACAATCGCACCGGGACCAAAAAACAGTGCCAGAGCGAAAAAAGACAGAATTCCCAGGACCAAACTCAACACGGCCAGTGTTTCTGCATGTCCTATTTCCGTGCCGCTTTGGCCCGTTCTCACTCTATCACGAATAGGAGTGATTTTCCCCACTGGAACGCCTGACGGATCAAGATCTTCTTTGGCCGATCCCTGCACTTTGGGTAGGTCGATGCGCAAAGTATTCGCATCGGGAACAAGGCCCTTTCCGCCCGGAGCCTTTCCGCAACCGTACGTTCCACATCCGCCGTTGAGCTGCCAGCACTCCAAGTGGTAACTGAGAAGGCACGCTTCGCAGTTGCGGACATCCTGCCCCATTTCCAGGGGGGTATGGCAGAGGGAACAGGTCCGCCCCTCGAGCAGGCGATTCGCCTTCATGAGGGGGGGCAGCCTCTGGGACACGTTGCTTTGCCCAAACGCCATAGGTCGGGGAGCGGTCGCCGTGGCGGGAGGCGGAGCGGCGGGAGCCGGTCGCGCGTTCGACAGGTCCTGCCAGTCAATTCGAATCGGATTCTTGTCTGTCACGACGTCCAACTCCCGGCAGTAGGCTGCTTAGTTTTTTCGGAATAGGCAAAGACGTATCGGCCGAGCTGGATCTGATCTCCCGGACGCAGCCGGTGTCGCGTGATCGGAACTCCATTGACCCGCGTGCCCGTTGGCATCCCCCCGTCCAGCAGAACATGCCCCTGAGGCGTAATCTGAATGGCGGCGTGTTGTGGAGCCACGTCGGGATCCTTGAAGAGGTATAGGTCTGCTTTGGGAGAACTGCCAAGAACCGTGGGGTTCTTGTAGAGGACAAACTGCTTGCCCGACAGGGGGCCCTGCGTCACGACCAGCCAGGCGTCCTTCAGCAGATTCTCAGCCAGGCCGGTCATCAACCCAATCAGCCCGCCGACGACACAGAGCGCGACAAGCCGGCTGAGCCAATCCGTGTGGACGATCGCGCCAATCGGATCGAAGAGAAATCCCCCGATTAGGCCTCCAACGAGGCCGCCTATCAGGCCGTTCCGGATCTTCTTGCCCGACCCCATCGCAATACCTTGAGCCAGGCCGAGGAGCAGACCGACGAGGCCCCATGACAGGCTGCGCAGCAGAACTCGGTTGACGGTGATCTCATTGGAAGACGCGGAACTCCGAAACAGAAGACTGGCGGCTCCTTGAAAGGCGTCCGAGAGATTGCCTGCCGAGGCATAGAACACCTGCGTCGGATCGGCCGTAACCTCCTCCAAGAACGCGCGGTCGGCCTCGCCGGTTCCCAAGGCAATAATCCGCGTTCCAGTGTTTCGCAGGTTCCGAGCCGTCCGGACGGTTTCTTCGCGCGACGCCGCCTCCATCCGAGTCCGGATGCTTTGCTGTATCTCAGTCTGTGTCTTTTCAAATTCCTCCGGGGACATGGAACTGAAACTGGCCTCGGTCAGATTCCGACGTGCCATCTCCTCCTGGGCAAATCTCTCCTGAGATTGGTTGTCCGCGAAGTAGGGGAGTCCGTCGGTGAACAGCACGACGGTCCTCTGTCCTTCCGCGGTCCTGAGCGAATCGTTCCCATACTGAAGACCCTCGGGCATATTGGTGAGATTCTGTGTCGCCAATCCCCTTACCGCTGATTGGAGTGAAGCTCCGTCCCGCGAGAGAGGTACGAGAATGTCGGCTTTGTCGCTGAAGGAGATCAGGCTGAAAGTGAGTCCTTTCTCGGACCCGTCGCCTATGAAATCAGTCGCCGACCGCTTCAATTCCTCGATCGGAGCGCCATTCATGCTACCGGAGACATCCAAGACCAAGGCAATACTGCCGGGCGCGCCGGCGCCCATTCCGAACACGGCTTGCCCCAGAAGACCAGCGATCAACCCACCCACGAGCCCCAGGCCCAGACCGATCAATCCCGAGATAAATCCTCTGGCCGTCAGACCGCTCATGAAGTTTTCGATCGACCCGAGCCCGAAACCAATCGCGCCCCCCACGACCGCGAAGAAGAGGGCCGCAATCAAGAGGCCGTAACCGCCCTCGGTCTCGCTGAACGCCCGCTGAAGAGGCTCCGAAAGGGCCCAACCAGCAAGGGCGCCCACGAGACCGGCCATGGAACAGTAGAAGAGGCTTGAGAAAAGGATGGAACGGCCGGGGGCCGTCGAAGTGGCAGATCCAACCCCAGGGCTCGAAATACGACCGAAAACGCGTGGACTTGGGCCTCCCCCATTTCCAACCCCGGGGTCATAGCCCTGGGTGCCGCCCCCCGCCCGGCGGATTCTCTCCTCTTCCAGCCGGGCGTCGACCTGTGGGCTCTTGATGTCGTCCCATTCAATCCGGATCTTTTCATTAGCCATTGTCTGGCCTCCTTGGGCGAGATCCCCAGTTGTCTATGGTTTCGATCTGACATCCTTGAATATGCTGCCGAAGTCGATATTCCGGGGCACTGTGACGTTCGGCTTGGTTTCCCCCGGACTTGGGGATGTCTCACTGTCGTCGATCGGGACCACGAGGGCCAGGAAGAAGAATTCCGCGGTGCGGTCTGGAACTGGCATTAACACACCGCCGAGATACACGGTTTTCGGACCCCTGAGCGGAGGATCTATCAGCACAACCTGCGACCGGGTTGAAGTGACCGTTTCGCCGGAGATCGGGTCTCTCAAATGGGCTACATAGAGGGACTGGGTATCTTCCGTTTCTGTCAGGTATGAGAGAGACGAAACTTCTGCCCACGTCAGGACAAAACGCGGCTTCTCAACTAGTCCGGCCATAAACCGGTGGTCGGAATACAGCGATGGATATCGGAGAAGATCCCCGACCTCCACAAACTCGATATCTTCCGTCTCTTCGGCCTGCGCTCTCTCGGCTTCCTCCTGTCGCTTCCTCTCTTCAGCGGCCAGACGCTCAGCCTCCGCGCGCTTTCTCTTCTCTTCTTCCTTCAGGGCCTCTCGTCTCTGGCTCTCTGCAGCGGTCTGACTCTGCATATTGGCTGCGAGCACCCTTGTAAACCGGTCTTCCTGGCGTTGAAAACGGGCCGGGACGACGCCGGACGCCTGGAATTCCGCGAATTCGCCATCCGCCAGGGCCATGATGACCCTTCCTCCCTCCGCCTCATCGGTCACTTGGCGAAGTTCCGAGAGCGTTCGCTCGACCAAGGGCAGGTAACGGCTCTGCCTTGATTCCGAGAGCGGCTCCCCTCCGCAGATCAGCAGAGCTCTCTCAAGGGACGTAATGGCTGCGTCAGGATTCCCTGCGGAGATCTCGGCATCCGCTGTCCTGATCTCGGTGCGGATCTGCGACACCAGCTTCTCCTGATTGTTCAACCAGAGCACATAGCCCCCGGCGGAGAGTAGAAGGACGCAGACACAAGCGACAAGGACGAAAAGCGGCCAACGAAACTGCCGGCGGGGAGCGAAGGCGGAGGGAACCCCCCCCATCTCATCGGTTGCAGGCCGGAAAGGTTCGATCTGCTCAACTGAAGTTGAGCGGGGGCCTCTGGGTTTCACCCCTTGGCCCGTTTCCAGATCTGTTAGGTCGATTCTGAGTTTTTCAGACATTGGCCTCACTCTTGCTCGCCTTCGCTACTCCCGGAAAAATGTGGAATTATCTCCCGGCTGAGCTACGTCTTCGGTCCGGTCCTCTTTCACTCCGATCTGCCCGATCAGCAACTGCTGTTTCCACAGAGAGTATGTGGCATAGAGCGATCCGGCCAAGGCGAGAAATACCACAATCCAGAGGAGCATCAGCCAATGATTCACCCCGTCTAGTCGCCGGGTGAAGTACGCCCGGAATGATTTCAACTCGCCGATGTTCTGCTCCATCCGCCTTACCTTCTCGGCAAGGTCCCCGGCTGAGGCCGTGGCGGAGGGCAGGAAAAGCGTCTCCTTCTCGCCTACCCAATAATGGCTCATCCGGCTCGTTTCGCCGTTCTTCCAGCAGAAAAAGCCCTCATCTTTCGAGCGGGGGTCAATGACGAAAGCGACTTGCCAGGGCAGGTTGAAGAAGTTCTCCTGGATGAAAAGGTCCATGGAGGAGAGGAACACGCCGAATCCGGGATGCGTGTGGTACCACCCCACGATGCGCGAGGTGGGAAACCGAGTGTCCATCTCCCGATGAATATGCGCCCAGGTTTCTTGCGTGAACGTCACTTGGGCGGACTCGTGAGCTGCGTGCTCCCCGCGTATCGCGGCGTTGATTAGAAGCATCGCGCCCTTTTGATCCCGACACGGCTCGCCCACCAGAACCCCGCACAGCTCGATGCGGTCGTTCTCGAGGGAGTGTGCCACGATCTGCTGGTGAACCTCTGGCTGAATGTGAACACGGAAACTCTCCATGCTCTCAGGGGCGGGGAAATCCACTACCCGGAGTTCACCGAGGGCAATCCGGTCGATGTCTATCTGGGATTCAGGCTGACTCATTGCGTTCTCCATTCCCATGGAGGGGCCCCAAGACGGCTTCCGCGTCCTTGGCGAACAACACGTGCATCCGGGAATCCCCGTTGCGCGCGGTCAGAATATCGAACGGCGGCACCCCGATCTGCGCGAGAGGCCGGTCCAGGAAATCCTCGGTTCCATAGAGAGAGGCCAAGGTATCCAACTGGCATGACTGTCCGCATTGCGGACACTTGCCTTCGCTTTCCGTGACGCGCCCCAGTGACTTGAAAACAGGCCTTTGAAGGTTGCAGGTGGGGCAACGCAAGCCCGCCAAGATGTCGTTGTTGAGTTCGACGACCGTCTCCGGCCCCAGCTTCGCCCTAACGGCATCAAAGAACTTCCGTGCCGTAACGGAGTGGACGGAACCCTTCGAGCTGATGATGCCTTCGAATCGGTCGTGGCTATAACACTCTTCCTTGCGCGTGTATTCCACGATGTAGGACTCTCCCGTCATTCCAAAGAACTGAAACCCCTTTCCCGCCATCACGGGCTGTCCGTGCAGGTACTTGAGCGCTTCCTGCACCTGAACGCCGGCAATGATGGAGGACACCGTTGGTGTCGTCGGTACCTTTCCCTCCAACATCTGATCGCGGGTCAGGAGAGCGCATGACCTCCGTTCCTCCAGGAGTTCCCAGTCTCGCTTGCTCATGGTACATTCGTAGCAAGGACCGTCCGGGGCAAAAACGCGAGCGACGCCGTTGAGTTCCTCGATGGCGCCGTCGATGAAAAGCCGGCCGGTCTTGATGCAGGCCCGATTGATGGCCAGGCGGGCTTCGCGGTTGTCCAAGCCGCCTATCACCAGGTCGGCCCAGTGATATGCCCCGAGACCGAGGTCGTAAACTACATTGCCCCGGAACCAATGCGTCTTGATCTCAGGGAAGATGGAGCGCGCGAAATCCGCTGCTACCTCTGCTTTGGGGCGACCGCAATCCTTCTCCCGAAACAGAATGGAGCGGGAGAGGTTCGAATTCTCAACCGTGTCCAAGTCCACGATGAAGACGTTGCCAATTCCCAAAAGCGCGAGATTCTTGATGATTTCATTCCCAAGGGCCCCCGCGCCAATCACGAGGATCCGAGCAGAACGAAGCCGGTCCTGATTCCACCAGCGGATCAGTTTCAGCCTGTGGAAGCGGTCATTCTCCTGGGCGAAAAGATCGTTCTTGGAGATCCGTTCCGCCTGATTCATCTCTGGGCACCGGCCGTAATCTCAGGGACAACCCTGAGAAGATCGCCTTCGGAGACCCCCGCGGAGCACAACGTCTGGTCATCCTGAAGCTGTTTCCCCGAAGCCTTGTGATGGAACTTGTATGACATCAGAGCCCCATCTGGACTGTTCCTCGGAAGACTCATCCGATCAATCAAGACGGCCATGATCCGGTCTACCGAAGCGTCGTCCGGCAGCTCGGCCGTCTGACGCTTATTCCCTGTGGAATCAATAATTTCGACGGTAATCATCCCCATGGTTGTTCCTCCTGTTGTAGAATATTCTTCAAATCGACTGTGACCACCGGGTTGTGTGCACGTTGGATCCTGCAATGTAATTATGTCAAGCCAGAAGAGGTAGAAACTAACGACGGAAGAATACTGGGGTTCCGGCTGTGAGTCAAGCCCAATGAGGTGGTCGAGCGACAGCGCGACAGCCAAAGAGCATCCGGACTGTCCTCGATGAGCCCGCGAACACCGAGAAGGTTTCTGGCCGTGTCGCTCGCCAGAAATCGGAACGTCAATGGATTCAGCAACTTGACAGTGGCTCCGCCGTCAGGCATATAGGCGGCTATGATGATGAAAACTCTCGTTTCCTCGCTGATTCTCACCCTACATGCCCTCCAATCCATTTTTCAATCTCGAAATGAACTGCTTCTCGAAAACTTGGCCTTGCGCCAACTCGGGTCGCCAACTGAAATCTTCTCACAGGACGTTAAACAGATCACGACCGGTGCGGTGCCTGGATAAACAAAATCGCCCCGGTCTCCCAACTCCGGAGCGGACAGGAGTTTCGGACCAGAGGGTTTTCCAACTGTGGTCTTGGCCTCCTGCCGGAGTTCCCAGGGACTCACGGTCCCGATTGGGCCATCTGTTTGTCGTTGACAGGTGGGGGAAAGGCGAAAACCCGCCGTCCGTCCGTAAGGGTGTCCCGACGACACCACATATCCAATCCTGCAGGAACGGGAAAGGAAGAATTCGCGCCGGGCTATACCGAGAGACGAAGACCCGCAAGCGACCTCTGGTCTGAAAGGGAGAAACCCCAGCTTCGGCAGTCTCGCGAGACGGTCTAAAATGTACCGAGTTCCGGAACGAGCAAATCAGCGTGTGGCAGAAGAAGGGACATCCGACCAGGTAAGAAGACGGAAGCAGGGGCGTGACCGGGGGTACGGACTACGGCACACCAGTCCGTACCTCCCCGCCTCCGAACACTCCAAATGAAGCGTTCTTTCCGTCAGATCGTCAGTGTTGGCGTTCTTGCCAGATCTCCGCAGTTCATGGCCGGAGTTGCCCTACCGAATGCGTCCTCTTTAGGGATTGTCAAGGGACCTCGACCGGTGGCCGGCGGAACAGTCACGCACGATCAGCGATACAGGCGGGGGACTGCATCCGAGTTTCTTAAGCGCGAGTCGGCATTCCGACTGATTCTTCAGACTTGCCTGCCATACGCGTGTCGAATACTGGCCTATTCCCGGCTACCAAAGCAGCGTGCTAAGCGCTTCAGTCAGCGCGAGGTGAGAGTCAAAGGGCAGATCTGTTTCCACATGGCAAATATTGCTGAACCCGTCCTCGACATTGTCCGTTGCCAAT
>JABMPG010000299.1 GCA_013203855.1 bacterium | reverse complement strand
GCCGCCCATTTCCAGGCGGTCCATGGTCAGCATGGCCAGGCAGGTCTTGATGTCGAACTCCCCCGCCACGGGAACACCCGCCGCCGTCAGGAGCGAGCTGCCCACGGCGAGGCTGGACATGACCCGCCGAGTGGGCGAACCGTCCTCGCCCTCGTAATAATAGGCCAGCCCATCGAGATCATAGGCTTCGATCAACCGATCCAGCGCCACGGCCGCGCGCGCCGCAGTTTGCAGATCCTCGGGACGCAGCTTGCTTGTGATCGGATCCGAGACGGGGTCGGGTTGATCGAAGAAATCGAGGATCTGCCGCTCCTTCTCGCGAATAGCGTCGGTCTCCGCTTCCTCGAAAAACCGAACGAGCGATGCCGGTTCGAGCTGCGCCACGTGACACCCGAATGTCCCCGTCGCAGCGGTCGGATCGGTGTGCATGTCGAGCATGGCCTCGAGCACGTGACCGAGGTGCCCGATCCGCGACCCGTGCAGACTTTGCAGCACCCGCGCGATCCCGCACCATCCCGCTATCTCGGCATCGGCGATCGGATCGTTCTCGAGCGTCCCCACGATAACCGCAGGCGGCTTGCGCCCCATTCGCGCGGCCACGCCCGTGAACTCCGGAACGGAGCAGAAATCATCGTTCATCAACTGGACGTAGGTGCTGGCATGGGCGTAATCCATCGCGCGGTCGGGCTGGAGCGCCACCAGCACGATCGGGCAGGACACCTCGCGCGCCAAAACGCCGAAGGTCGAGGACGTGGCATAGGTCAGCATGTCCACGAACAGAACGTCGGGCTGCGCCGCCACGATACGAGGACACGCGCCATAGGCGGAAGCCGCGTCATCGACCAGCCCGAAATCCTCGACCTGAACGGAGTGCGATTCCAACTTGCGGATGAAGACAGACTTCTTCTCCAGCAGCTTCTCGCGCAGGCCCTGGAATTGTTTCCAATAGGTGTGATGACCGACACCGAGGACCGCAACGCGCGCGCTCAAGGGTTTGCGCCGGACAAGCAGACTCATAATGGCATCCTTGTATTCATTAGTGTCCGAGGGTTTCGCTCAGATCGCGGGCGGCCTGTTTCACGCTTCGGGCGAGCTTCGTGCGCAGAGTTGCGTTGAGCCGCGCCAGGGGACAGCTGCATCCGATCGCCACGACCAGTCGCCCCCGACCATCCAGCACCGGCGCGGCCCAGGCCGCCACGCCCGAGTTGCCGGCGTTCTCCCGTTCTGCCCAGCCCGCCGTGCGAATCTCCCGCAGTTCCTTTAGAAGCGACGCCTGCGTCGTGGGCAAGTTCGGCCCATACTTCGCCAGGTCCACGCTCCGCGCATAGGCCTTCTGCGCCGCCGCGTCCCGATAGGCCAGCACCACCGCGCCCGAGGCCATGTAGTGCGGCGCCTCGACCGGCCCGGGGCGATGAATCACGGCCAGAGACTGGCGCGTCTGAATCCAGTCCACCACATGGATCGTTCCCGCGATCTCGGCCAGCGCCGCCACGGTTTCCCCAAACCGGGAGAACAGGCTATCGAGCACGGGATGGACCAGAGCGGCCAGTCGATCCGACTCGCTCTGACTGCTTCCCAGATGAAGAGCGGCCGAACCAACGCTGTAGCGCTTGGTGGACTCGTCGAGTTGCACGTAATCCATCCCCCGGAGAGTGGCGAGCAGTCCTTGCGCCGTCGCGGGATGCAGGTCGGTCAGACGCGCCAGTTCCCGGACCCCCAGCGGCTCTTCACGTGCCGCCACGACGTTCAGCAATCTCAGCGCTTTTTCAACCGACTGAACCATCGAGACCTCCTCCACGTATGGGTCCCCCATACAGTATATCTATATACCATACACCAGGAGAAGCGGCAAGTTTTTTCAGCTTCCCGGCTTGGGTGTCCAACAGTGGAAGCTCTCAACCCCGCAAAGGTCCCGATGTGGGCCCGTTCATGACCGCCATCCACGCCGGGCACGCGACACTCGGCGAAAGGCTCGCCGGTCAGCTGCGGGGCACAGTAGACCAAGCGATCCAAGGCACCCAGTTTCCAGAACATCTGGGCCCATTTCTGCACCTCCCACCGCTCCGGGACAAAAGCCCAGTCCGGCGATTGAAGCCACGCATCGACGCCCTCGGGGCCGAGGTCGCTGAGCATGGGCAAGAGTTTGCGATAGGACGGACCACCCACCGGGTGCACGTCGGTGTGAATCGCCGACAGGATGATCGTACCGCCCGGCTTGACGGCTTTCGCGGCTTCGCAGGCGGCCGCCGAAGTCGGTGTGGGAAACGGACTGGAGGCCGAGGGTGCCGATAGTGGTTTCGACGCGGCCGACGGCGGATTGTTCATAGCGGTTCTCGGTGCGCGAGAGCTCGCGGAAGGGGGTGGTGGCGGCTTCTCCGGCGCGGCCCTCGCGGCGGGTCTCGATGACGCGCCCTTGTTCGTCGAAGGTGGTTTCGGACACGGTCTCGACGCGGGGCAGACCGCCG
>JABMPG010000298.1 GCA_013203855.1 bacterium | reverse complement strand
GCTTGGAGGGGGACGAAAAGGTTGAGGGGCGTCAGTTGGGTTGTCTGTAGAGAGAATCGAGCCAGGCCGTTGTCAGGCAGAATCCGGACCACCGTGAGCCGTAGTGTGGCGACCGTTTCGTCGCGCTCGCCCATGAACGAGTCGCGTGGGACGGCGCTGGGACGGGGAACTCGCAGGAGGATCTCATCGCCTTCCTTCGCCTGGATTTCCGTCGCCATGGCCGCGTTCAGGATGGTTTCAAATGGCTGCAACCGGCTCCAGTCGGGGTCGATCTCGCCGAAATCCCAGAAGGAAGGGGTAACGCCCAGAACCGAACACTGGTTGGCTCGGGCGCCGGTTTGTGCGTGGGTTACCGCGCCGTTGAGGATCACGACGGGTGTGACCCTGGCTCCGGTCTGATTCAGTTCGTCGGCGAGTTCTTCGCGAAAGAACAGGTCGGAGACGAGGACGTGATCGATCTCGCCCAGGCCTTCGACGGCGAGGGCGCGCAGGCTGTGGCGCATGGAATCGCCCACGAGCAAGGCGCCGGTGAGCACCGCCACACCGATGGCGGCAGCGGCGAGTACGGCGAGGTTCACGGCGGCATAGTGCCGGAGACCCCGGATCAGAAGAATGGGGAGGGAAAACGGTTTGGGTGGTCTCGGCAAGGGCTCTTGCTCCTGCACGTCCGGGGTAGCGTTTGGAAACGATACGATCCCATCTTACACGTCTGGAGCGGCTTGCGCATCATGGAGTTTTCGGCCGGGTGTGGCGACTGTTTTGAAAGAGGACGGGAGGCATGGCTTCCTCGCGAGGGCTGAGGGATAGTTTCAGCACTTCAAATGATGCGGTCCAGAAATCTTCGAGATAGAAGTCTACAGAAACTCTGGGAAAGAGCCCCAGACGATTTTTCCGCTGCACCAGCCCTTGTCTCCGTCGGCGTGGCGGACGAGTACCCAGCCGTCCTTTTCCTCCAGAACCTCGAAAACGACGCCTCGCTCGGCGGTGAACCGCTTGGGAAAGAGGGGGTTCTGCTTGTCGTCCAGGCCCGGTCCCTCGCGGAGGTTGATATATTTCAGTTTGACGATGACGTAGTTTTTTGGCGAGAGGAGGTTTTCGTGGATCCAGCCTTCATCTCCCTCGTAATCCCGGACCTTGACGCGGCTGGATTTTTTGTCCAACACGAGGAAAGGCCAGTGGCGTTTCTCGATTCGCCAGAGAACGGGGTCGCTGCCGCCGGGGCCCGAGCGCATATTGGCGTAGGCGGCGTCGAGGCTGATAAAGGGGTTGGGTGAGAGACTATTGGTCTGCATGAAGCCGGTCCGGCCCGCGTAGGTCTTTACTTTGACCCATTTTTCGTCACGGCTGATCACTTCGACGGGGGTGAACTGGGTGATGGTTTCGACGGTTTTGGATGCCGTGTCGGCCTTCTCCCGGATAGCGGCCTGCTTGATTTTGACGACGACGGAGTTTTTGATTCGCTCCTTTTCTTTTTTGGTCAATTCCTTAGCGGCGAAGCTGGCCATGGGGATGCAGAGAAGCACCAGGAAGAGGAGGAAAGAGGCAGTTCGTCTCATATGCAGTCTCCTGAGGAAGATATGGTTAGAGGGGAAGAAAGCCGGCGCAGCCGTGTCTGAGGCCTGTGAACGGTTGACCCCGACAGCCCCCGACAGGGAGCCGGATTTTGCACCTTAGTATCCTGGAAGCGGGCCGCCGTGTAAACCCCAAAAACGGCAGAGCCGCATTTTCGTTGACATGACAAAGAATCTGTCCGCATCATTGGGGAGACAGGCGGACCCATTCTTCCGTTCCGCCCCTCTCGTCGCATTTGGTGGAACCGATCTCAATTTACGCGGGGAACCCCATCCGCGAGGCCCAGCCGGACGACCGAAAAGGAGACCGAGCATGCCTCACTTTCGAAGTCCCATGGCAATCAGCCGAGTTCTGCTGGTCGCCTTCTGCATTCTGGCGGGAGCAGTCCCTTTCCTGACGGCGGACGTTGTTGTCACGTTGGACGGTCGCGAACTGTCGGGCCGCATTGTTGAGGAGACGGCGGCCGCCGTGCGCATTCAGACGCCTGCCGGGGGGGTCTTGCAGATTCCCCGGGATCGAATTCGCGAGGTGCGTCGGGAAGAGATCAGTTACTCCGAGGCGGAAGGAGATCAATTCTTCGACCGTGGGGAACACTATCGCGCCCTGAGGTCGTATGAGAAGGCGCGAGATGAATCCGGCGTGTCGGCTCAGATCGAGGAGAAAATACGGCGGGTGCGTGATGAGATCAGCCGCCGGGAGAATTCTCTGTATCAGGCTTTGTTTACTCAGGCCCAGGCTCTCTCTACTGAGGGGAAGCACAAGGCCGCTCGAGAGCCCCTGTGCCGGATTGTTGAGGCGGCGGGGCCGGAGTCCCTTTCTGCTTGCCGGGCGCGTCGTGCCATCGCCTTCGAGTATTTCCTGGAGAGCCTCGATTTGCGGGATCTGGTCCGCTATTCCGACGCGATTCAGACGCTGGAGAAGGCCGTAGAGACCGACGATTCGGTGCCTATGATCCACTATCATCTCGCCCGCCTTTACCGTGACTATTCGGGCGATGTCCAGAAGGCGGTGGGACAGTACGAGCGGGCAATCGCGGTTGGGAAGCAGGTCAGGGAGATGGAGGAGGCGGACCGGGAGCAGTTTGCCGATCTGGAGCCTTCCGAGATTCGTTTCCGGGCCGCGGACTTGAGTGAGATGCGTTACGAGTTGGCGGAGTTGTTCTATCGGGCGGGGCGGAAGGAAGAAGCGGCCGGACAGTTTCAGTCTCTTCTGGACGACGGCGCAGAGGGGCTTCCCACCTACCGGGTGG
>JABMPG010000297.1 GCA_013203855.1 bacterium | reverse complement strand
GTCCTATCCCTTCCTCTTCCTAGGCGAAACAATTCCCGAGCCCACCGAACTCGTCTCCTTCAACACCCTCACCGGCGCCCCCGCGCAGGTGGCCCGACACGACGATTGGCTTATCGCTTCCGTCGACAGCTATCACCCCTGGACCCACCCGAAAATCCGAGAGACAGCCGATCTCATTTCACGCGAGATGCACCCCCTGTCCGACCGCGCCACCAGACCGCAAGCCCGCGAGACGGTCGTCGAAGGCCCCGAACTCCACCTCACCGACACCTGGCTTGTGCCCGAGAACGAAACCGTCTTCTTCCGCGCCGGCACGACCGTCCGCCTCGACCCCGACGTCTCAATCCTCTCCTACGGCCGACTCGTGTGCGAAGGAACTCCCGACCGGCCCGTCGTCTTTGAGCGGGCGAATCCCGACATGCCCTGGGGCGTCATCGCCATGCAAGGTAGCGGCGCCAACGACAGTTTCTTCGCCCACACCGTCTTCCAGGGAGGAGCCGACGCCCAACTCCGCAACGTCAATTACACCGGCATGGTCAGCTCCTACTACGCCGAAAACCTGACCTTCACCCACTGTCTCTTCGAAGACAACTCCCGAGGCGACGACACCCTCCACGTCGCCAAGGGTTCCGCCGATGTCCTATACTGCGAATTTCAAAACGCCAACGGCGACGCCATCGATTATGACTACGGCCGGGGAACCATTCGCGGCGTCCGCTTCTTCAACACCCGCAACGACGCAGTCGACCTCATGACCAGCGAACCCGTTATCCAGGGAATAGTCGTTCAGGGCGCCGGGGACAAAGGCGTTTCTATCGGCGAGCATTCCGACGCGATCATCGTCGACTCCCTCATCCGAGACGCCGTTATCGGCATCGAGATCAAGGACGGCTCGGAGCCTCTTATCGTCAACTGCGACATCCAGGGCATCCAGTACGGCATCCACCAGTACTCGAAGAGCTGGTACTACGCCGACGGCGGTCACGGACGCGTCTACAACACCGTCGTCACCTCCCCCGGCCCCGCCCTCAACCAGGACGCCTACTCCGATTTCCAGGCCTACAACTCCATCCTCTGGGGCGTCTTCCCCATCGAGACCCAGCCCGGCAAGCTCAGCCTGGTGGACTGTATCGAACCCGAACGCGAAAAAGACATCCCACAGGCCGTGGCCTCCCTCCAGTCCGATCCCCGGATCCTCGCCCAGATCGGCCTCGCCCGGCTCGACCCGCCCACCCCGGCAGGCCTCCTCAAGGCCCCGCAGACCGCCCAGCCCCGCCGCGTTCTCTTCACCGACACATGGCGTGAAGACTTCACCACCCGCCTCGGCAAATGGCATATCAAAGGCGACGCGGCTCTCGCCGCCAAAAGCGCCCGTGTCCTTGCCCTCAGAGCGCAACCCGGAAAAGAAGCCTGCCTCGTGCGCAAAACGCCCGAGATCGAAGACTCCCTCGCCTTCCTCATCCTCGAAATGCGAGCCCCCGCCGAGCCCGACCAAAGTCAAACCCCTGGCGAGCCCCAGGTCCAGGTCCGCCTGATCGGCAGAAACGACCAAGCCCTGTCCGAGCAAACCCTCACCCCCACCGACAGCATGCGTGAATGGATACTTCCTCTTCCCCAAACGGGTCTCGACCGAATTGAAGTGGTTCTCCCCCCCAACGGCCGAAGAATCGACCTCCGCCGCGTCGAAGCCGTAACCACCGAATGAGTGGGCAACAAACGCTCGGGGCACAGCGGGCAATGAAATAATCGAATCCGCAGGCGTGAAACAGCATCGTTTCATGCATATCCCATGCCCTGGAATCCCAATGTCAGTGGCATGATCAGGACGAAGATGTCTTCTCGTTCAGATCGATTGGCCACATAATCCAAATATCGATGCCTGACCGGCTCGACCAGACGCCACGCTTCCTGGTCAAGCGTCACTAGCCGACTGCGTTGCGCAGAAACCAGACCGCGCGAGGGTCGAAGGAGCGTTACATCACGGATCCGAAGAAGACACCCAGGAAGGTGCGGAGGACGGTTTGCTCTTCGCCTTCTTCGAAGGTCTGGCGGATCTGCTGGATCATTGAACGCAGGTCCTTGTAGAGCTGATCGTCGTTGATCAGACGGGCGACGGAGCCGTCTCCTTCGTTCATCTTGCGGGAGACTTCGGCGAAGTTCTCGCCGGCTGCCTTGAAGCTGTTCAGGGCCTCGGCCACCTTGGGAATGGCGTCGGACAGTTCCTTGATCATTTTCTGGATGTCTCCCTGGCTGCCTTCCAGAAGGTCGCGGACGAGTTGACTTCCCTGGTCGACGTTGCTGAAAATACGGTCGACCTGCTCGGACATCTTCTCGTCGTAGATGAACTTGCCAAACGTCCCCTGCCCCTCGCGCAGCTGGGTCGTGATGTCCTCAATGTTGGCTGCGGCGACCCGGACGTGCTCGTGCAGCTCGTCGCTGTGGATCAGTTTGCCCAGCGTGCCTCTTCCCTCCTGCAGGGCCTTCTCCACTTCCTGAAGCGCCGCGAAGAAGGAACGGACCTTTGGCGCGGTATCAGCCAACACTTTGGTCACTTCCCGGACGTTCTCTCGGTTCTCGTCAATCACGGTGTTGATCTTGGAGAAGAAGGTCTCCTGGTTCTTGCTCACGGAAGCCAACAGTCCGCTTACATCGTCTCCGATAGAAGCGACCTCTTTGAGCACTTGGTTGATGTCCACCATTTCTTCGGAGGCAAGGGTGAAACTTTCCGGGGCGGGAGGGGATTCCTGAGTGCCGTGGGAGACGTGAACCGTATAGGTTCCGAGCAGACTCTTGAGTTGAACCTGGGCGACCGCGTCCTGGCGGATTTCCTGGTCCCCGAAGATAAGCATGGCGATACGGACTCTGTTCTCGTGATTGAGAAGGGAAACTTCCTTGACAAAGCCGACGGGCACACCGGCCCGGGTCACCTCGGCATCCTTTTCCAGGCCTCCCGCGTCGATAATCTCGGTATACAGCACATATCCCTTCTGGTCGCTGGGCCCGCTGGCGCGCAGGGACAGGTAAAACAGCAGGAACACCCCGACGATGAAAAAGATGCCGACTACAACGATGAGGTTTGATGTCTTCTGCATTTAAGTCTCCCGCTGGCGATCCCGCCCCTTAATGCCGGTGAATGAAAGTCTGAACCGTCTCGTTGTCCGAATCTCGAATTTCGTCCGGTGTGCCCGAAGTCAGCACCTTCCCCTTATGGATGAAGTAGATGATATCCGCAAGGCTGAACGCGCTGACCAGGTCATGAGTCACGATGACCGAGGTGACCTCCGTCCGGTCGGCCATTTCCTGGATCAGGTCGTCAATGCTGTTGGCGCGGGGCGGGTCAAGACCGGCCGTGGGTTCGTCGTAAAGAATCACGTCCGGATTCATCGTCAGAGTCCGGGCGATGGCGACACGTTTGCGCATGCCTCCGCTGAGATTGGCAGGCATCTCCTCGAGTTTGTCGCCCAACCCCATGAT
>JABMPG010000296.1 GCA_013203855.1 bacterium | reverse complement strand
GAGCGAAGCGGGGGAGATTCAGCCGGTGATTCTGGTTTATCCGAACGGGTTTCGATCGGGCTATATGGATCACGCCGATGGGAAGGTCATGATCGAAACCATGATCATTCGGGAACTTATTCCGCTCATCGACGCGACTTATCGCACGGTTGCGTCTCGAGAGGGTCGGGCGGTCCACGGTTTTTCTATGGGATCGAGCGGTGGACTGAGGTTCGGGATCAAGTATCCGGAGCTTTTTTGCTCGGTGGTGGCGTATGGAGGGGGCGCCATCAATCTGGAGACGTCGACCGATCCGTTTATACTGAAGATTGTCGAGCGCAATCTCGCCAACGATCCGGAGCTGATCCGCCAGCACAACACCTTCTACTTTCTCGAGAAGAACCAGGAGATCGTGCGGCAGAAGGATATTAAATTTCTGCTCATTTGCGGGGATGCGGATAATTGGAAGGAATCGGCCGTCTCCTTTCAGCAGGTGCTGGAAGAGAAGGGAATTTCGTGTGGACTCATCACTGTCCCCGAGATTGGGCACCAGATCGGGCGTCTCTACAGGGCGACGGGCAAGGAGGCGGCGTTGTTTCAAAACCAGATATTTGAGCGCGCGTTATCGTCAGAGGGAGATAGAAACTGATGGACGGTCGACTTACGCATCCGGGAATCGAATACGTTGCAATCGCTGAGGCTACGGAAGAACACCCGCGCAACGACTCGGCTTCGATTGTCGAACTCGACAATGGGGAGCTCTTTGCGGTCTGGATCGAGATGCATGCGAGTGAGTGGAGTGGCCACGACCAGGCTCCGTCGAGTATTGCGTCGATGCGATCGTTCGATAGAGGGAAGAGTTGGACCGAGCATCGAGTCGAAGTTTCTCCCGATGAGGGGGATCTGAGCGTATACAATCCGAGTCTGGTGGTGCTGCCGGATGGGGAACTCCTGTTCTTCTATTTGAAATACCACCATCTGGTCTGGAATGAATCGCTCGAAGCGTCGGGATACATAAAGCGATCTGCAGACGATGGGAGGACCTGGTCGGAGCCGCTCGTGATCTGGGATCACGAGCCCTACGGGTGTGCCAACCATACGTTTACGTTGCTCGCAGATGGGCGACTGCTCAAGAGCTGTGAACGCGTTCCGGTGTGGGGCTCCTATCCGAAGTGCGTGTCGAGTTCGGGCTGTTTTATCAGCGATGATTGGGGTAAAACCTGGCAGAAGCCCGGGAACTTCGTGGGACTGCCGCTGCGGGGAACCATGGAGAACCACATCGCCGAGACGAATTCGAAAGAGCTGGTCATGGTGGTCCGGAGCCAGCTCGGGAATGCCTTTCTTTCGCGTTCTACCGATCGGGGAGAGAGCTGGTCGCATCCGCAGGCGAGTGGATTGAGTGCGAGCGAGTCTATGCCGAGCCTGACCCGGATACCTACAACGGGACATCTGCTGCTCGTCTGGAACAATGCGCCGTATGATCACACCTACGATCACAGCGGCAAGCGGACGCCTCTCACCGTGGCGATTTCTCGCGATGAGGGCAAAAGCTGGGGACATATCAAACCGATAGAGGATGATCCGGTCTTCGAGTTCAGCAACATTGCCTGCACGCATCTGTCGGATCGGAAGCTGATCATCTCCTATTTTTCTTCGAAGATGGCCAACCCGGAGCCGCCGGGGAGATTGGGGCGGGAGAGGATGTCGTTGAAGGGGGCGATTACGACCGTCGATTGGATCTATTCCTGATGTAGACTTGTAAATAACGGGAGGATAATGCGGTGGAAGAATACGAAGTCATCGTGCGCAAGAATGTGCGCGTCTCCATGCGGGACGGTGTTGAATTAGCTGCGGATCTGTATCTTCCGGCTCGGAATGGTAAGGTCGTGGAGGGTGCTTTCCCGGCAGTATTGGAACGCACTCCGTATGATAAGAATGGAAAATTTGGCGAGGGGCGATACTTCGCTCGGCACGGGTATGTGGCGGTGATGCAGGATGTGCGGGGTCGGTTTGAGTCGGAGGGGGAGTGGTATCCGTTTGCCAAGGAGGCGCCGGATGGGTACGACACGGTGGAGTGGATCGCCGAACAGCCGTGGAGCGATGGAAAGGTGGGTACTATAGGCGGCTCCTATTGTGGCAGCGATCAGAGCGCCCTGGCGACGCTCGACCCGCCTCATCTGGGAGCGATGGTGGTGGCGGTGGGGACTTCCAACTACCATACCAGTTCCATGAGACAGAACGGGGCGCTCGAACTGCGTTTCATGGTTTATGCCTTCCTTATGGCGACTACCAGCCGCGAGGCATTGGCCGATCCGGGGTTGGGGGCCGCTTTGCAGGACGATTTTGGCCGCATCGGAGAATGGCTCCCTCGTCTTCCCTACAAAAAAGGATCTTCGGCACTGCGTTTTCTGCCGTCGTACGAGCAGTGGCTGATGGATATTCTGGGCGAGGGGGATTTCAACGATTACTGGAAACAGCGGGGATACGCTATAGACGAGTATTACGAGGAGCACGCCGATGTGCCCACTATCTATCTGGGTGGTTGGTACGACTCCTATGCCAGGGGCACGACGGCCAGCTACACGGCGCTGTCG
>JABMPG010000295.1 GCA_013203855.1 bacterium | reverse complement strand
GGGGAAGCGAGGGCTTCCCCGTGCGTCGTGGCTGGTTCCGCCAGATAGCCCTTCTCCGAACCTTCCCGGTGTCCCTAGGGTCTTCCACCCGCGGAGAAGAGAGAAGCCAGGAGCCTTTCGCGGAAATCCGAGCCACGGGAGAAGAAGCCCCCCAGGACCGATGGGGGCGCCTGGGGTCCCACATTCAACTGATCCAGCAGGACCATCCCCTCGTTCGTGCGAAAGACCGTCCGAAGGGTATCGCCGCGAATCCGGTAGGACATGACGTCGCCCTCCCGGACGCCCCGGATCTCCACGGGCGCGTACCACACGGGCATGCTGTCCAGGAGTGCGGCGGCGAAAGGACGGTCCACGACCCCGGCGTTCCTGGCCGTCACCACGCCGTCCCTGATGCCGCCCATGAATCGGCCGAAGCCCACGTCCCGAAGGAAGGTCATGGTGGCCCAGGCGTTCCCCGTGCGGATGGCCGCGGCCGCAGCGGAGTCGGCCAGCGCCGGTGAGGGCTCCCGGCCTGTCAGGAGGGATGCCAACTCGGAAGTGGTCTCCGGACCGAACCGAACTCTGAGGACCGCCACGTCGATTTGGAAGAGGGTTTTCTCCAGGAGCGCAACGGCGTCGGAATACGGGGCCGAAGACCGAGGCAAACTGTCGGCCGGCGAGGGCGGATCGGTCCCGGGAAGCAGCTGGGCCCGGACTGGGCTCCATGTGGCTGAGAGGAGGGCCGAAACGAGGAAGGCCCGCGCTACAACCGACCTCATCCCAGGAACTCCAGAAGGGCGTCATTGAAGGGGCCGGGCGCTTCAAGATTGGAGAGGTGCCCCGCCCTCGGAATGACGGTCAGCCGACCATTCCAGACCCCGTCTGAAATCCGCTTGGCCTCCTCCTCAGGGGTGAGGGTGTCCTCCTCCCCTACCAGGGCCAGGACAGGCACCTGGATCTCGGCGAGGCGGGGAACGGAGTCGGGCCGGTTCCCCATAGCCTCCAGAGCCCGAGCCACACCTTCCGGATCGGCCTCCCCCAACAGTTCCCGAACGCGCTTCACCACCTGGGCCCTGTCTCGACGGGTCGTCTCCCCGAGCAGCGCAGGCACCATGGCATCCTGGAGCCACCCGGTTCCCTCCTTGCGAGCGCGGGCCGCCTGCTCGATTCGCTTCGCCCGGCCCTCCTTATCGTCGGTCCCTGCCCGAGTGTCGGCCAGTACCATTCCCGCGACGCGGTCCGGGGCCAGGGCGTGGATCCGGAGAGCCACATATCCGCCCATGGAGAGCCCTACCACCACCGCGCGAGGAATTCTGGCGAGATCCATCTCCTCCAAAACGACTCTCGCGAACTCGTCAAGATCCGGAGGTCCTACAGGCCTACCTCCGAACCCCGGAAAGTCCGGTGTCAGGAGCTGGTGTCCAGCCAGGGCCGTGATTTGGGGGGCCCACATGGAGGCGTTGAGAGGAAAGGCGTGGAGGAGAACAACGGGGGCGTCGGGGGTCATTCTTCTTCGTTCTTTCTATTTCGGGGAGCGGACAGCCCTGAAATATAGCTCCTTTCCCCCAGGCTACGATCCAGGCCGGTAGTCGTGGATCGCGCGGAAGCTCCTCTCGATGGCCTTCGACAAGAGGACGTGGGGAAGTCTGTTGCGGGCCAGCCGGGTTGCCCTGCCCTCGGACTGAGCGAACCGGCCGGTCCATCGGGCACCGATCACGATCGCGGCGACGCGGGCGCGCCGCAGCTTCTCGAAGCGGCGGAAGGCCGACTCGATCGATCCCCGTCCAGCGAGCAGGCGGGAGAGCGCGAGGGCATCCTCGACGGCCTGGCAGGTCCCCTGCCCTAGGTTCGGCGTCATCGGATGCGCGGCATCGCCGATCAACACAACCCGTCCCCTCGCCCAACGCCAGGTCGTCGGCCGATCCAGCGCGGGCGTCCTGACGATCGCCGATTCACGGGTCGCCGCGACGACCTCCGCGATGGGCGCATGCCACCCTCCAAAACGCTCCAGGATCTCGGCTTTGCCCTGCGGCGACGCCGTATCGGGTTGGTTCCGCGTCGCGTACCAGCACACCTTCCCATCCCCAATGGGCATGATCCCGAAGCGTTCCCCTTTCCCCCAGGCCTCCGTGATATCCCCGGCAGCGTAAGCAGCGGGCAGCACGTCCGCCACGCCTCGCCAGATCAGATAGCCGCGATAGACAGGCCGCTCGACCCGGCCCGTCACGAAGCGCCTCACGACGGAACCCATCCCGTCGGCGCCGATGACGGCATCGAACTCCAGCGTCCGGCCGTCCTCGAGATGCACACGGGGCTTCCTGGAGCCCTCTGCTTCAAGGCTGACCGATTCGCATCCGTGGCTGACATGGATGCGCTCCGGGTCCACTGCTGCGAGCAGCACCGAGAGAAGAGCCGGCCGGTCCAGGCAGAGAGCCGGCGTGGCATGTCCGGAACTTTCGACTGACGCCCACTCCCGGCCGCCGGGGTCCCTGAGGCCGATCCTGTGAACCCGACTCCCCGCCCGCTCACACGGCTCCAACAGGCCGAGCTCCTGCAGTGCAAAGGTGGCGTTCGGCCAAAGGCTGAGACCCGCGCCGATCTCCTGGATCGACGAGCTGCGTTCGAAGATCTCGGCGTCCACTCCGATGCGCTCGAGCGCAACCGCTGCGCAGAGCCCGGCGATGCCTCCTCCGATCACGGCCACCTTCATGACGATCTCTCCTGCTGACGATTCCAAGAGCACCCCGACCAACTGCCGAGGAACTGCACGAGCGCATGGTTCAATCGCTCCGCGGGGGTCCACGCATCCTCCCTCGCTTCAGGCGTGGACCCGGGCGCCACAAGCGGGTCGCTATCGGGGGTCATGGTGGGTACTCCTCACATCGGTGACTCCCCTCCCTCGTTCTCCCATCGGGCAATGGCCGTTTGCTGCATCGCGGCCGGTGTGCTGGCCGGAGACCCAGCACCCGGCTCACCGACTGCGGGATCATCCCCTCTTCGTCCGTTTGCATGACGCGGACCGGGAACCGGTGGGTCTCCTGTTCGGTCATGCAAGCGAATCTCCCGCTTTGCGAGCCGGTATCCGCCTTCGACCAGCACCGCCAGCGCGACCATCACCGCCAGCACCCACAGCCTGGCCGGCTCGGTCCGCGCCGTCTGCCAAACCAGCGCCCCGAATGCCGCAACGCAGGCGCCCGCGCCGCCGACTGAGATCCAGGCGCGGCTGTTCGTGTGTGACGCGTGACGCGCGTTGGCGGCGTTGACCGAGGCAAAGATCAGCAGGAACCCTGCGCTTCCCAGGGTCGCGATGCTGGTCATGTCGAGTGCGTTGGCCACGAACAGCGTCAGCCCGGCGGTGATCAACAGCCCTGCCACCGGCTTACCCCACACCTTCCGTTCCAGAACCGCCGGCAGTTCGCCGTCGTGCGCGATGCAGAAACTCAGCCTTGCCGTGCCGTAGAAGGTGGCGTTGATCGCGGAGGCGGTCGACAGCATCGCCGCCACGGCGATCAGCGTGAAGCCTGCCTGTCCGAGAAAGGGCCGAGCCGCTTCGGCCAGCGCGTAATCCTTGGCCGCCACGATCTCGTCCACCGAGAGATTGCCCACTGCGACGAGGGCGACCGCAACGTACAACGCAATCACGAACCCGACCGCCGTGAAGTACGCGCGCGGCAGGGTACGTGCCGCATCCCGCACATCCTGCGCGGTGTTGGCGATCAGTTCGAACCCTTCATAGGCAACGAAGATGATCATTCCGCCCGCCGCCAACTGCAGCGGCGGCGACCACGAGGCCGGCGCGATGTGCGATGCGTTGATGCTGGCGAGGCCGACCGCGACAAAGAACAACAGGATCAACAGCTTCAATGCCACGATCCACTCTTCCGCTTTGCCGATCAGCTCGACGTTGAGCAGATTCAACCCGGCAATCAGGATCACGCTGAGACTGATCAGCACGTGAGTGCCGGTCGCCTGCCATGCCTGCGGCAGGAACCTCGCCCCGTAACTGCCAAAGGCGAACGCGTACAGCGAAAGCATCACCACGTAGCTCAGCCACAACAAAACGTTCAGGCTGCCGGTCAACATGCCCGCACCGAACACGCGATTGAGGAAGGTGACTGTTCCACCGCGACTCGGGTACGCGACGGACAGCTTGGCGTACGAATACGCCGTCAGCAACGCCACCGCGCCCGCAATCGCAAAGGCGACGGGCGTGCCGCCGTGCGCCAGCTCCACCGCCAAACCCAGCACCGCGAAGATCCCGCCGCCGACCATCCCGCCGACGCCGATGGCAACCACCGCCCACAGTCCCAGCTTGCCCTCGCCCGGTTCTTTCATCTGCGCACGGTTCAACGTTCCTTAAGCCAGTCGAGCGCCTCCACCGCTTGGGAGGACTCGAAGTAGCGGACTTTGGCCGCCGTAAATGGCTTGCAGAACATGGCCATGGCTTCCTGCCATTTCGTTTCTCCGACCAGGGCCAGCCTTTTGACATCGCGGAAGTGATGCACCGCGAACTTGGTGTCCTCCCAGGCCGCGGCGACGGTCCAGCCGTGGAAATCATGCATCGCCACCAGCATGTCGATCGTGCCGTGCCGTTCGGCCAATCGCTCCACGGCAGGCAACAACGCCTCGTAGTCCTGCTTGACCAAGGTGCCGGTCAGATGGACCTCGAGCAGCGCGCCGTTATTGAGTTCCTTGAGCTCCACTGGCATCGTCGATTTCCTTTCGTCTTTCCGCATTTGTCGGCTGCGGGCGACGTGCTTTACGTGCGAACCCGAGTTGGATTGAGTGCAGTTCTCTCGTGGCCTTCATCATCCGCCGCCTTTCAGCTTCAACAGACGCGCGTTGATGGCCACGATCACGGTGCTCGCCGACATAAGGGCAGCGCCCAGGGCAGGAGTGAGCAGCACGCCCCAGGCGTACAGCGCGCCGGCGGCAAGGGGGATCGCGAGGGCGTTGTAGCCCGTGGCCCACAGGAGATTCTGAATCATCTTGCGGTAGGTGGCGCGCGAGAGCTCCATGACGGAAACCACGTCCAACGGGTTGCTTCGGACCAGGATCACGTCGGCGGTTTCGACCGCCACATCCGAGCCCGCACCGATGGCGATGCCGAGATCAGCTTGGGCCAGCGCCGGGGCGTCGTTCACTCCGTCGCCGGTCATCGCCACCAACACGCCCCGGGCTTGAACCTCCTTCACCTTGGCCGCCTTGTCCTGGGGCAGGACCTCGGCGAAGTACTCGTCCAGTCCGACCTGGTCCGCAACCCATTTGGCCGTGGCTTTGTTGTCCCCGGTGAGCATCAGGCAGCGGACATGCAGGGCCTTGAGGGCATCGATGGCCTGCTTCGCCTCGGGTCGGACGATGTCGGCCAAGGCGATTGCGCCTTTCAGTGCCCCATCGACGAGAACGAACACGACGGTCTTCCCCTGGGCCTGCAGCGGCTCGATGCGTTCGTCGGTCACATCGATGTTCTGCTCCCTGAGGAATCCGGGGCTGACCACCTTGATGTCCTTCCCGTCGACCCGGCCTTCCGCGCCCTTCCCTGCCATGCTCTTGAAGCCTTCGACGGGTAGCTTCGCTTCTGAGGAAGCGGCGATACCCTTGGCGATAGGATGTTCCGAGTTCGCGTCCACGGAGGCCGCGTACTTCCGCAGCGTGTCTTCGTCGATGTCCGGCGCGAGCACCAGGGTATCGGTCACGCCAAAGCGCCCCTCGGTCAGCGTGCCGGT
>JABMPG010000033.1 GCA_013203855.1 bacterium | reverse complement strand
TCGCCCACCCTCGTGATGCACTATCCCTACGCGGAGAATCCCGGGGACGGCGTCCGGATCCGCCGCGGGCGAGTCACGGAGGAAGATCCCGAGGAGTCCGCCTGGCTTTTCGACCGCATGGATGTCTACGCCGACGTGGGCGAGCCATATCACCTCATTCTCACCTGGCCCCGCCAACTGGGACAACCCATCGGCATCGAGCCGGCCATCGGTCAGGTCGATGAGCGGGACAGCAACGTGCAGTTCGATATTCCAGACTCGGACGACGGCGGGACAACGTTTTCCGTCCTCTTCCGCAGCCGCAGGCCCGACTCCGACCGCCGCCGGGACACGGTCCAACCTCCCCAGATCGAAGTTCGCACGGAAGGCAGCGAGGGCCCGCTCTCCGTCAGCCGAAGCGGCTCAGGATGGGTCGTGCGCGACCCTGACAAAGGGCTCGTCCTCGCCGTCCGCCACGAATCAAACAGCGAAAAGCCTCCCGAAGCCACCCGAATCGACCGAGAAGTCTTTCTCCTCGACGCAGGAAGGCGGTGAAATGATCCGACGTCCGAACAGTTTAGAGCGAGGTGTGAGATGAACGGGAGTTGGAGCAGGTCTGAAGAAGTCCATGTGACACAGCCGCCTTTGGCGCTATCGTTTGACCCTTTTCTGAAGTGTGGGACCGGCACCCTCGCCGGTCACCCGTCCGCGAGGTCCCTTCTGTTCGGCGACCGGCGAGGGCGGCTGTGCCGCATGTTTTGTTCCCAACTCTCTCTCGTGGGCCTGATCGTTTGGGTTGCAGCCGCATTCGCCCCGTCGGCCCTCGCGTCCGAATATTCCCTCATCTTTCCCGATCAACCCAACGGCGGATGGGGTGTCGATCCGAATGTATCCGCCCCGGCCACAGAGTCAAGCTCCCTTCGCATCGAGGTGACCTCACCCAAAAACGAACCGCCCGAACTCCTTGTCTCCGCTTCCTTCCCCAGCCCCCTCGGTCTTCTCCGCCAAGTGACCGACGACAGCGAGGCCTGGGGCAAGGGCGCGACCGCCTGGGCCGAAATCCTCGTCTCGGAAGAAGGCGGCTCATGGCCGTCCGCTCAACTCGTGGCTTTTCATCCCGTCTGGGGCTGGTTTTCCACGGAACCCACCCGCCAGCTCCGCCCCGGACGCTGGACCGAGGTCGGCTGGAATCTCTCCGCCGACAACGGCGACTGGGTCTCTCTAGAAAGCCGTCTCGCCTGGAACGACACCCTCCGGCGCGGTCTCGAACAAGTCGGACTGCGCGTCTATTCGGATCAAGGCAAGCCCGCCCAGGTTCGCATCCGCCGCTTCCGCATCGAAGGCGCCGATGAGCCTGCGCCCCCCCTCGAAACCCGCTTCCTGCGCCTCACCCCTGAGACCCCGCAGCGCGGCCGCCGCGTCGAGCTGACCTTCGATCTCTCCCGCGCCTACGACAATCCCTTCGATCCCGACGAAATCCGCATCGACGCTCTGTTCACCGAGCCCTCGGGCCTCACGCGGACCGTGCCCGGCTTCTACTATCAGGGCTTCGAAAGACGGCGACTACCTGACCTGACCGAACAGTGCGAGGCCGTGGGCCGCGCCCGCTGGAAGGTCCGCTTCACACCCACCACCTCTGGCCATCACACCGCCGTCCTCATGCTTCGAGACGCTTCCGGCGACACCTTCGAAACCCAGATCAAGTTCGACGTCGAGGACGCTCCGTTCCACGGTTTTCTCCAGATCGATCAGGATGACCCGACCTATCTCTCCTTCACCAGCGGTGAATTCTACCTGCCACTCGGCCTCATCGTCCGATCTCCCGCCGATGACCGGCGGCAGTACGACTACGAGTTTGAAGATCGGGCCGCCCAGGGAACCTACGCCTACGACACTTACTTCCAAGGCATGGCCGACGCCGGCATCAATTTCTCCCGCGTCTGGATGGCCGCCTGGTGGACCGCGCTGGAGTGGTCTCATGGCTACCGTCGCGACTACCCTGGCCTGGGACGCTACAACCAACTCAACGCCTGGCGCATGGACTATGTTCTCGACCTCGCTGAGGAACTGGGTATCTACGTGGATATCACGCTCCACAACCACGGCCAATTCCGCGGATCGAACTTCGACAGCGAGTGGTACGACAACGCCTACTACTCCGGACAAGGAGGCGTCGTGGATCGGGCCGAGGAATTCTGGACCGACCCCGTCGCGCGCAGCTACGTCCGCAAGCGCCTGCGCTACCTGGCCGCCCGATGGGGCTCCAGCCCGGCGGTGGCCTGGTGGGAGATGTGCAACGAAGTGGACCTCGTCTCCGAATACGAATCGACCCGCATCCGCGACTGGCACCGCGAAATGGCCCGGTATCTCAAGGAGGTCGATCCCTGGACTCATATCGTAACGACCCACTACACCTCGGGGCGCTTCGACCTCAGCGTCATGGGACTGCCCGAGATGGAAATCGCCCAGTCCACCGCCTACCGTTCGGATATGATCGAGAGATGTGTCGAGATGTACACCGACCACGCCATCTTCGGAAAGCCCGTCTTCGTCAACGAGTTCGGGGTCGGTCAGAGTCACGCGGAACTCCAGAGCAACCTGCACGCTGGCCTCTGGGCCTCGTCAGTCATGCCCTTCTGCGGCCCGGCCCTGTTCTGGTGGTGGCCCTATGTCCACGAGAAAAACGAGTACCCCCAGTTCAGCGCCATCCGCCGTTTTCACGAAGGCGAGGACTATCGCGGCCGCGACTACCACCTTACCCAGGTCTGGCTCCCCCGCGAGGCCGGACGCGATGACAAGACCCTCGAAGCCATCGGCATGCAGAACACGGTCTCGGCCCGGATCTGGCTCTACGACCCGCTCCTCTACCGCCTCGATACACCCGGCGCCTTCGCCTCAAGCGAAGAACGGACCGTTCCCCCGGAGCCCGTGGTTCTCGACGGCCTCCAGCCCGGCGAATACACGGTCGAGTTCTGGGACACATGGGAAGGCAAACCGATCCATGACCAGACGCTCAGAATCCGCCACAAAGGCGGCGGATTCCGTTTTCAAGCGCCCAAGTTCGAAAGAGATCTGGCGGTGAAAATCGAGCGGGAGTAAGGTGCCGGTTTCGCGAGAATGACTCTACCATTTCTCACTTCGGCTTGATTCCGAAAACTCTTCCAGATCACTGCATCTTCCCCGAACGGATGCAATTCGCCGCTTCGACCTTCTGAATCCGCACAAGAAAAAAACCGGGAGACGCTGAGGGCGCCTCCCGGTCGGATTTGACAGGTGGTTGCTGGTATCGTTCCTGCTTACCGGGACCGCTTAGTGGCCTTTTTCGGCGCCTTCTTGGCGACCTTTTTCGCAACCTTCTTGGCGCTCTTCTTCGCAACCTTCTTGGGGGCCTTCTTCGCGGCGGCCTGCGCCTGGCCGGCCTGAATCGCCGACTGGGCCGCGGCGAGACGGGCGATCGGCACACGGTAAGGCGAGCAACTCACATAGTTCAGGTTGTTCTGGAAGCAGAACTCCACCGAAGCCGGGTCGCCCCCCTGCTCACCGCAGATCCCGATCTTCAGGTCGGGACGGGTGCTGCGGCCCTTCTCGACGGCCATCGTGATCAACTGGCCCACGCCGGGCTGGTCGATGGTCTGGAAGGGGTCGGCCTCGAGGATCTTCTTGTCGAGGTAGTCCTGCAGGAAGCCGCCAATATCGTCGCGGCTGAACCCGAAAGACATCTGGGTGAGGTCGTTGGTGCCGAAACTGAAGAACGCAGCCTCCTCGGCCATCTTGTCGGCCAGAAGACAGGCACGGGGAATTTCGATCATCGTGCCGACCTTGACATCTAAACGGCGAAGGTTGAACTTCTTCTTCACGTCGGCCAAGACCTGGGCGATGATGACCTTCTGGGTCTTCAACTCGTTCACGTCGCAGGTAACCGGGATCATGATCTCGGGAATGGCCTTCTTGCGATCCTTGATCAACTCGGCCGCGCCCTCGAGGATGGCCCGGATCTGCATCTCGCTCACTTCGGGATAGGTGACGCCAAGACGGACACCGCGGTGACCCATCATGGGGTTGCTCTCGTGAAGGGCCTCGCCGCGCTTCTTCACGTCGGCGGCGGTGATGCCCAGGGATTTGGCCAGCTCGGCCTGCTTTTCGGCGCTCTGCGGAACGAATTCGTGGAGCGGCGGATCGAGCAGACGGAACGTGACGGGATAGCCGTTCATGGCGGCCATGGTGGCCTTCACATCGCGTTTGACGAAGGGGAACAGGGCGGCGAGGGCCTTCTTGCGCTCTTCGAGTGTCTCGCTCAGGATCATCTTGCGCAGGTGGAAGAGGGGCTCGTCGCTGCCCTTGCCGTAGAACATGTGCTCGGTGCGGAAAAGGCCGATGCCTTCGGCGCCGAACTCCCGGGCGATCTGGGCGTCATCGGGCGTGTCGGCGTTGGTGCGCACGCCCATGGTGCGGCACTTGTCGACCATATTCATGAACTGCTGGAAGCGGGGGTTCTCGGCGGCGCTGATCATGGCCAGCGAGCCCTGGTAGACATAGCCTCGGGTGCCGTTGAGAGTGAGGGTGTCGCCCTCTTTGAGGGTGAGAGTGCCGACCTTGATGGTCTTGGCGCGGGTGTCGATTTTCAGGGCGCTGGCGCCGACGATGCAGCACTTACCCCAGCCACGGGCCACAAGGGCCGCGTGAGAGGTCATGCCGCCACGGGCGGTCAGGATGCCGTCGGCCGCGCGCATGCCTTCCACGTCCTCGGGATTGGTCTCTTCACGAACCAGGAGGACGGTCTTGCCCGCCTTGGCCCACTGCACCGCTGCGTTCGCGGTGAAGACGACCTGGCCGCAGGCGCCGCCGGGGCCGGCGGGAAGGCCCTTGGCGAGAACCTTCGCGCTCTTCTCGGCGGCCGGGTCCACGATGGGATGAAGG
>JABMPG010000294.1 GCA_013203855.1 bacterium | reverse complement strand
TCTCCATCGTCCCCGCGTCCCCCTCGACCAGCACCCGCGTCCCCTCCGTCTGATACCCCGGCACGCTCCAGGACGTGTCGTACGAACCGAAGACACCCGAACGAAACTCCATCACGGCCGCAAGAGTATCCTCCACCTCGCTGTGCATCGACCGCGCCCGCGCCGTCACGCTCGCCATATCGCCGAACAGTACCCGCAGAAAATGAACGAGATGGATCCCCGAATTGATCAGAATCCCCCCGCCCGCCTTCTCCTTCGTAAACTGCCAGCCCTTCATCGGGCTGAAAACCTGGCTCAGGTAAACACTTGCCGCGAACCGCCGCGGAGTCCCGATCCACCCCGACTGCAACCGGCGCGCCGCCTCCAGCCACAACGAATAATGCCCCTTCACGAAACCCGTCGCCGTCACCAGATCGGGATGCTCACGCGCGGCCGCTGCCATCGCTCGGGCATCCTCCAGAGTATGCGCCAGCGGCTTCTCACAGAAAACATGCAGCCCCCGCTCCAGACATGCCGTGCCCACCCCCCGATGCGTGAAACTCGGCGTGATGATCAACGCCGCGTCCAGAGCCACGCCCGACCCGAAAAGAGCCTCCACCGAATCATAGAATGGCGCCTTTACTCCCATGCTCTGAAACTGAGAACCCAACTTCGCGTCCCGATCCACCAGCGCCACGATCTCCAGATCGTCCAGCACCCCGCAGCTCGACGCGTGAACCACACCCATCTTCCCGAGCCCGATCAACGCTACCCGCAAAGGCCCTTCCCCCGCCGAAACCGGCACCGTTCTCTCTTCCGAAACAACCCGCGCTCCTCCCCCCGCCGGCCAGATATCGCGCAAGCCCTGGGCGAAAAAACGAGGACGGAATCCCAGATCCTTCTGAGCCGCCGAAATATCCACATGAGGAGCCGTCTGGATCCCCCGCACATTATCCGGCGTCAGCGGCGGATTCTTCATCACTAGGCTCAGAGAATGAGCCAATGCCAGAGCCACCGGAATCGGCAGCGGAACCGTCGGCTTGCGCTTGCCAAGGGCATGAATGATCGCCTGGATGAAATCCTGAAACGCCAGCACGTCCGCCCCGCCGATATCGTAAGTCTGCCCGATCGACCCCGGCTTCTCCAGGCACGCCAACGCCGCCCAAGCCACGTCGTCCACATGCACCGGACGCATCTCCGACTTCGGCCCGATCACCGGAACCACCGGCAAACGGCGGCAGTGCTCCGCCATCTTGTCGAAAATCCCCTTGGCCTGAGCGCCATAGATAATGCTCGGTTTCAGGATCGTCCACCCGATTCCCGCCAACTCCTTCAAAACCCCGTCCGCCGCCAACTTCGTCCGGCCATACACACTCGGATTGTCGGGATGCGCCGACTGCGAACTGATCTGAATGAAGCGCTTCACCCCCCCGCGCGCACACGCCTCAAGCAACGCCCGCGTCCCCTCGACATTGATCCGCCGACTCGTCTCCAGATCCGGAGCCCGCTCTGGAGTGGCCGCCGCACAATGAATCACAGCCTCCGCGCCCTGAACCGCCAGATCAAGCGAACCCGGATCCTCTAGATCCGCCCGCGCCAGAAACTCCTCTGGCAGCCCCCCCAGAAGATTCAATGAGCTTTCCCCGCGCACCATCGCCCGAACGCGCAGCCCTCGCGCGCGAGCCAGACGCACGACAGCCGAACCGAGAAAACCCGACGCGCCCGTCACCAGTATCATGTAGTTCTTCCTCGATTCGAGATCAGCGGCCCTGATAGTTGGGAATCGGACGAAGACTCGATCGATCCGTCTCGATCAGCTTCTCGTCCTGGAATCGAAAGATGATCCCTTCCGAATAGTAACGCCAGTTCACGATCTGAGTCTGACCCGAAGAATTATACCGGATATCCTGAGGATCGCCATACTCGCAGATCACCCGCATCTTGTCCGAAAGAGGCTCTTCGCGAAACTCAGTCTCCCCCTCGAACAAAACCTCCAGATCCTTCGCCAGATAGATCCAGCTCTTGTCCCGAGGTTCGAGCTTTCCCCTGTGGGCCGTCTTCATATGATAGACACGCCCCTCTTCCACCACATCTTTCCCCGGCACCCAACGCAGATGGATGAAATCCGGAACGCCCCGTTCTTCCAGAACATGACGCTGATTCGCCGGAAACCGCTCCAGATCCTTCGGAATCCCCGGCTGCGCCATCGCCACGTTCACCGAAAACCGCGATTCCATACTATAGCCAATCCCCGGCTCCTTCCTGAAAAGACCGCAACCCATAGAAAGCCCCGCGATCCCCAGAACCGCCAGAAACCCGCCCAGCCTCCGATACGAAAACACCAACCGCCATAGAATCATAGAACACCACCCCGATGAAATCCGCCGTCAGTATCCACCTCGACCCACACGTCGCCACAATCGACCATCCATGCCTACCCCACCCCGCCTCGAAAGTAAATGAAAAAGGGCCAAACTCAGAGATCCCGCTCTAAACTCCCCCCTGTCTCAACGATTGACAGTCCGCCAAGCCTGTGGCAGCATACACCCGCTTTCGCGTTGGATGATGCACCTAGCAAACCGGGCTTTCTCGAAAGGGGAATCAGAATCATGCCAAAACTCGAAGGACTCAAATGGCAACCGCGATGGGTCTCGTTGATGGGATGTATCGAAGGCTGTCTCGCCTATCAGAAAAAGCAAATAACGCCGGGTTGGCTCTACGGAGCAACCGGTCACGCCTTCGCCCTCTCAATCGCCAAAGGCATCTGCCCCAGCGGTCCCACCGCCTGGAACACTAAACGCCTCTTCGAACTGGGCAAGAACGTCGGCTTCGAAACCAAACACATCACCGCCGAACCAAACGCCGCCGATTTCGCCGACCAACAGAAAAAAGCCTTCGAATTCGTCGACCAGAGCCTCCAGGCCACCGTCCCCTGTTACGGGTGGGAACTCAACATCCCCGAATACTACGTCATTACCGGAACCGACAAGACCGGCTACTACTACAGCGGACCCATGTGCGAAAACGCTGAA
Organism: bacterium; assembly: GCA_013203855.1. Taxonomy (GTDB): domain Bacteria; phylum Sumerlaeota; class Sumerlaeia; order UBA8349; family UBA8349; genus JABMPG01. The sequence goes on along the minus strand of JABMPG010000294.1, from coordinate 1,242 downwards.
CAACCCAAGCCCTGGGAAAACCTCGGCAAGTCCGAAACCGCCTACCTCAACGTGACCGCCGTCTCCGCCTGCGAACCCGCCGACGACATCAAGACCGTCCGCGAAGCCCTGCAATTCGCTGTCGACCTCGCACGCAACGGGAAAGAATATCTCCTTGACTGGAACCGGGAATGGGCCGACGCTGGACTGTCCGCCTACGATCGCTGGGCCCAAGAACTTCATACCGGTCAGCCCGACGAACTCGGCATGCCCTACAACGCTGCCTGCTGGGCCGAATGCCGCCATTTCGCCGTCGAATTCCTGAAAGAAGCCACCCAGAAACTCATCGAAAACGGCCCCATCGCATCCCAACACCGCCCCCTCTTCGACAGCGCCGTCACCCACTACGCCATGGTCGAGGCCAAACTCAAACGCGTCTCGGAAATCTTCCCCTTCCGCGATCGCCGGCCCGAATACCTCCAAGACCCCAAGCGAGTCACCGCCGCCATCGACCTCATTCGCACGGCAAAGCAGTCAGAGGAAATGGGCGTGGCCAAACTGCAAGAAATCGCCGGAATTCTCTGATTCCGAGAAAAGTCAAAGGGTGGAACCGGCACCCTCCCCGGCCCAATCTCATGCACTCCCGCAAAACCGCATGAACGGTTATTCCATCCGCGTGCTTCATCACGCTTCCCCATTGCACCCGGAAGGGGGAGGGGTAGCACGCCGCCCAACTCCGAAGTGGCCGACTAACCGGGCTTGACATCCCGGCCGTATCCATCGCCCCCGGTTTTCATCCGTTTCCACGTGCCCAAAGGACATGAACGGCTGACCACCGGCTGCTCATTCCTCTTTCCCCTGCTTCCGCCGAGCCGTCAACTTCTCCCCCGGCTTGTTCAGCAACCGGATCGACCGAAGAAAACGCTTTCGCACGATCTCCTCCGCTTCCTTACGGCCCTCCGCGCTATCGTTGGAAATCCGCACCTGCCCCCCGGCCATCGCCCGATGACCGCCGCCCGTTCCCAGCCCATGCACAATCCGCTGGATCACCCTCCCCGCGTCCCCTTCCCGATCGGCTGTGCGTAGCGAAAGCAACATCTGCCCATCGTAAAACCCATAAACCAGGCTCCATTCCGTTTCCTCATCGCGCAAAAGAAGGTCCGCCATCTCCCCCACGATATCCGGCACCCCAATCTCGCCCATACTCGTGATGATACAGCACGGATCGTAAACCCCCGCGTTACGCAACGCGGTCTCCAGCAT
>JABMPG010000293.1 GCA_013203855.1 bacterium | reverse complement strand
GTGGCCCAGTGTGCCCGTGGTCGTGGCGGCGATTCCCGGCGACTGGAAGGACCAGTTCAACGCTTATAAGGCCTGGGTGAAAACCTGGAACAAACCCCTCAAACCGCGCCAAGACTGGTTCCGCAATCTCTTCTCGTTCGCCACCTACACCGGCCACCCCTTCGGTTCGAAGTTGGACCTGCTCGACAAGGCTGAATTCATCCGGGACCAGGTCGGTTACTGCGACTATATCCATATCTTCGGATGGGCGATTACCACGGAGCACGGCCACTGGGGGGACTACGATCATTTTGACCGGGTGGTCAGCCGGGAGTTCTTCGAGAACCAGGTGCACAAGGCCCAGGCGGCCGGCGTTCCCATCGGCCTGTACCTAGACGGCTACCTCGTCTCGCCCGGTTCGGTAAACCTGACGATGGACCAGCGCGAGGAGTGGGGCATCCGGACCTCGGACGGCGAGCTGCTCCTCAATTACGGCGGCGTGACGTACAACATGTGCCCGTATGTGAAGGAATGGCGTGACTACCTGACGGACGTTTATGTGCGGCTGGTGCGGGATATCGGCGCGAAAGGTTTCTATATCGACGAATTCGGCCGGAATCTGTCCGACCGGACCTGCTACTCCACGCGGCACGGCCATCCCGTTCCCATGCCGATGGCCCCCGGCGAGCAGATCCTGCTCAAGCAGATACGGGAGGCACTGCCAGCCGACGTGGCGACCTATACCGAGTACGTGCCCTCGGATGTGACCAGCCAGTACGTGGACGGGGGCTATTCCCACGTCACGCGTTACGGCAATTATGACGACTACATCACGTACGCACCCCATTTTGCGGACCTGCAACGGTTTGCCTTGCCCGACGTCAAAATCTTTGAGATCTACAGCAGCACACCTCTGGGGAACGGGAACTGGTATCCCCTGAAATACTTTTTCTTCAACGGAAACGGGTACTATCTGGTCATTGCCGGCAACACCTATGCCGACGAACACGCGCGGGCGTTTCTCGAAAAAGTCTTTCGCATCCAGCATGCCCACGCCGACGCCTTCACCTCGATGGATGTGGAGCCTCTGGTCCGGACCGAGGTACCGAACCTTTTTGCCAACCGGTTCTCGATGCCCGAAAAAACGATCTGGACCCTGAACAACGCGAACTTCCGCACGCTTCGCGGGCCGCTGCTCAAGGTCCCGCACCGCTCCGGTGCCCGGTATCGCGACCTCTGGAACGACCGTATCATCGACGCGAAGGTTGAGGAAGACACCGCTGTCCTGACCTTCGAGATCGGCCCGCGAAGTGTAGGCTGCATCGTGCAGGAGCGAGCGTCGGGAGCAGAGGCGGGGCGGTATTTCACGTCGAGTGGATTGCTCTTGCAGACCAAAACCGGGCGGCATTGCTCTCTAATCATCGTAGACTGAGATGGTTAGAGGCTTATATCGCTCCAAGATTGCGCATTCAGCAGATTCTCGACCGAAAGGGGACCTTAAGCAGCATTACAGAGATCTCCTCGCGCAGTGCGACATGGCCATGCACGAACTGACGGAAATCGTGAATGGCGGCCTTTTCAGCGAGAGTATTGATGGCATGGGCGGATCTTGAGGCGGCGTCAGCGCATGGTATAAGGGCTGATCTCAGATCAACTTCAGCCGCCGGATCCCTTCATTTCCCGTCAGATAGCCCGGCTGGTCGGCTTGTTGGTCAAGGAAGTGGTTGACGGCGTCGTTCTCGATGTGAAGGCAGATGGCGGTCGTTTCGCGCAGTCCCATCTCAAGGCGCGCTCTCAGGCGTGTGTGTCCGGCGACGACGTAATCGAGCAGGCGAGTGCGGGCGAGGAGGATGGGCGCGTCCAGAAGGCGCGGCGAGTTCCGAATCCGTTCCAGTTTCGGAACTTCGACCCCGCCTTGCGTCAGGACCAGGCCCCGGTAGAATACATCCTCGATGGTGAGCCTCAAATCGGCCCGTTTCACGTTGAAGAGTTTCTGAAGCGTGCGGATGTACCCCTCCACGGAAATACAGGGAATCTCCGCGCTGATCGTCTCGTTCTCTTCCCGCAGTTCGCGATAGCGGCTCGTGCGGGTCGTAAAAAGATCCCCGCGCATGAAAACCCGCTCGCGGCGTCCCACATGCACCACCTGCGACAGGAGCCGTTTGTAGGCCTCGCGCAGGGCGGTCACCCCGTGGCTGCCGAACTTCACTTCGAGGTTTCGGTAGTGCGACTCGGCGGCGATGGCGAACTGAAAGGCGGCCTCTCGATCCGCGATGACGTGGATCAAGACAGGCAGATCCTTGATCTCGTGCATGAGGGCGAAAAGCGCGCGGTGGTTGCCCTGCAAGAGCGGGTAGCCCTGGATCATCGGCCCCCGCACGACGATCAGCGGCTGGAGGCGCACTAGGTTACGGAACTCGGACCGGGGCAGGCTCGACAGGCGCAAGTAACGCCAGAGTTCGATATCGGGCTGGAGAATCCGTAGTTCCGACAAGGGCACTCGTGCGCGATGGACGCGAACGTCGGTCACTCCGAAAAGTCCCCGCAGATATACCCGCGTGTCCACGGTATCGCTGGCCTCCTCCGAAGGTCCCCGGATCCCCTTTCCCGAAATACTGGCGATGATTTCATCAAGGGTATACATCCCCGTCCGTTCCGTTCTTGGACTAACCTATCCAGTATACCTCTCCAGAACGTATCTTCAATAGTCGCTTCCCCCAGAACAAAAACTGCCGCGGCGCGAACAGGCAGTTCGCGCCGCGGCGTCTGAAAACGTCGTGGAATTCGCAGGTCGTGGCACAGTCACCCCCGGCTGTGCTTTCGGGAACCGATGGCCGGTTGCATGGGGACGCGCCGGGGGCGACCGTTCCATAAACGGCTGCCTACCCACGACATCACACAATCCCAGCAGGCTTCGAGAAGCCCCCGGTCAGACCTCAGCCCCCGAGAATCGCGGTCAGTTCCCGTTCCAAACCGGACTTTTCGTCCACCTCACGGCGCAGGGCGACCAGATCGTTCTCGCTACCGGAGAGATTCTCCTGCAATTCCTGGTTCTGGGCGATCAGGTCCTGGATCGCCTGGTCCTTCTCGGCGATCTCGCCCCCCATCTGATCGCATTGCCCCCGCAGTGTGTCCATCTCGGCCCGAACCCCAGCCAACTCGCCTCGGGCCTGGTCGAGGGCGGACTGCGCCTTGGCGAGGGCTTCCTTGTTCTCTCGCACCCGTGCGAGAATCTGTTCTCGGTTTAACTCGGCCATGTCAGACGCCTCCCTTTCGGGAAAAGTAGCGGACCCTCCCGCAAGAGACTTATCGGCATGCCCCGGCAAAAAATGAATCCCGTGCCACAAACTCCGGATTTACCTCGGCGCGGCCAGCGCCTGATAGAAGACCATGCCCGGGCCCGTCGGCCCCCCGCCTGACCGCCACACGCTGCCCGCCGAATTTGTCCCATTGGTCGGATCGTAAAGCGTGGACAGGGCCAGCGCCCGCTCCGCCTCCGAACCCTCGGTCATCTCGTTCAGGGGGGCGCCCATGTTGTGATAGGTCGCGTCCGGCCCCGCCGACTCGATGAACCACCACCGCGGGTTTGACAGCGTGGGCTGATCCCAGATCGACGTATGGCCGCTGTTCCCCGCCACGTTGTCTCCCCGCGCCTGGTATTTGTACAGATTCAGCACCCGCCGCTGCTCCTCGGTCGACGAATCGCTCGGTTCCCGCTCGTCCAGAAGTTCGCCGCTGAGCCGCAGACGCGACTCGAACGGATCGTCGAAGGTGCCCGCGCCACTCAGGTAAGCCACCGGGCTCGTCAGCCGCTCGAAGGTCGGCCGGCCCGGAAAAGTCGTCACATACAGGCAGTTCGAAAACGGATTGCTGCGGGGATAGGCGTTGCAGTCGACCGCATATGCTTCGAGTCCGGTGGCGATCACCCGCAGATCATTTTTCGCCCGCGACACCTTCGCCCGGACCTGAGCCTCGAGAAAATTCGGGACGGCCACCGCCGCCAGGATCGCGATGATCGCCACCACGATCAGCAGCTCGATCAAGGTAAAGCCCCGCTTTCCCATGACGCCTCCTCGTTCACTCGTAGATCGACCACAGCGCCGTTCCGCTGAGACCCGCCCGCCCGCTCAACTCGATCAACCTCGGCGTCGCATCGGAACTTGTATGCTGGATCGTCCCGACATACTCCCCGCAGCCCGGCGCCGAAAAGCGTACCGACACGACCACCGGCCCCACCACTCCGCTAACCGGAGCCATCTCCAGATTCCGGGAGAAAACCGAACCGTCCGTCGAAACGTCAAACGGCCCCGTCACCTCGACACTCAGAAGCCCCGTCAGGTTCGATCCTGACAGCGTGTAACTTCCGCAGATCGAAGCGATCCCGGGCGGCAGAGGAGGAGAATCGATTCGAAGTTCCGACACGGTGATGGCTGGCGGCAAATCGCTCGTCGCCATCGCCTGAACGCCCACGCGAGGCAGCGGCGCCTCTGCCGAGACATGCAGAATCTCCCCGGAAAGAGAACCGGTCACCGACGGATGGCAGCGGACCCACACCATCGTGCTCAAGCCATCGGGCGGCGGCGGCGGCAGCGCGATCTCTGCGGCAAAACCCGAGTCTGGCCGCAGAGAAACCTCAAAATGATCGGGCGCCCGCACGATTGCGTCCTCCTGCAGAAACCGGCTGTACACCCGGTACAACAGAGCCGGAGAAGACGTGCCGATCTGAACCTGACCGAAGCTCGCCAAGGCTGAGACCGACGCGTTCAGAACCGGGGCCGGCGACGTCGGCGTCACCGAAGCCCAGGTCAGCCCCAATCGGATCTCATCCAGTTCCAGAGCCCCCATGTTGTCGTCCTGCCGCAGTCCGAGTTGATCGACCGGAACCGCCAGGTAGTCGGGATCGGCGCTATCGGTATCGAACGGCACGGGAGGATTCTCCACGCCGAGACTTTCCGGATCAAACCACATCGCCGCCTCGCCCGAGACCTTGTCGTAGCGCAGAGCGACAAAATGGCTGGAGCCCAGAGACAGCCCCCGAACCTTCTCTGGATCGGATACCGGGTTGAAAATGATCTCCCGGTTGTCCATGTAGAGATTGAACGTCGAAGGGGCCACGCCCCTCTCCACGTACAATCGAGCTCGAAATCCATTCGAACCGTATTTGAAAAACAAGGGGTAAAAGGAATTCCCGCCGCTGGGAACCTGCAACACCTTCAGAAGAAACGAACAGTAGACGCGACTGCTCTCAGTCTCGAAATCGCGGCGCAGATCCCGGTCTCCCGTTTCATCCAGAAGCAGCCGGCCTCCCGAGGGAGGAAACAGGTTCGCCTCGTACAGGGAACTATAGCGGTCGGAATCGGTGATCGAAACTTGCGGGTCCTGAATTGTCCCGGAATAGACTGTCCAGTCGGCGCTCACCGCCGAGAGAGCCCCCGCCTCGTAATCGAAGGGCTCGTAAAAAAGCAGATCCTGCGGCCCCGGCGTGGAAGCGGTCACCAGCACCCGGAATTCGCCGGGCCAGCCATCGGTCTCGAAAACGAAAACAGCCGCATAGTCCTGATCCGCCTGGGTAAGAGGAGAGAAAGAGAGCGCCAGTTCGAGGGGATGAGTCGGGTCGGCCGTCAGGGGCATCTCGTTCGACAATGAAAACACATCCGCGTCCCCGATCCGGGAGACCAGCGAGATCTGCAAAGCCCGGCCAGCCGTCAGTGTCAACGCGCGTGTAGTCACCCCCTGTCCGTCCGCATCAACAGCGCCGAAAGAAACGTGAGCGTCCGAGAGATCGAAATCCCGGTCTGCCTGGCCCGCGAATTCATGCCACCCGAGCCGCGACGCGCCCATCGCGCCCGCGCCGAGCTCCTCGATATGGCCTTCCAGGTCAAAGCCCGCCAGATACCCCACCGGCTTTATTGTCCACTCCGACGCAGTCCAGTCCGGTCGCGGCTGCCGGATACTCGACCGACGCACCGCATAGCTGTCCGTGTATTCCCACGCCAGCCCCACGCCATCGACGTCAAGCACTCCGTACGCATCCAGAACGTTACTGGCCGCATCCATCAGAAATAACGCGTCGTTGCCATTGATCTGCGCGACGGACGGTGGGAAAAAATCGGCCGTCTGACCCGGCCCGAAAAGAGACTCCCACTGCGCCGTCCCCTCCACCTGCGGACAGGCTACGGTGTGGGATTCGCCCGCCTCGAGCATGCCAGCCAGCCAGGAAGTGATCAGCAAGCCTCCCCCATTGGCCTGTTTGCCAATTTTGTAGAGAGACAGATCGGCCGGGGCATTTCCCACGTTGGTCAGTTCCAGCCCCTTGGGATGGCCGCCGGGCAGATTCCCGTCCACAACCTGGGAAATAAGAACCACCGGCCCGGCCGAGACACTCCGGGCCATAAGAAGGAGCAGAAAAATGATAGGGGACAAAAGACGTCCGGGCCGGAAAACTCTCTTCCCGGCCCGTTTGACAAAAAGAAAATGAATCCGTCCAACGGGACAGACAGGGCTCATGGCGTTTCGGCGCCGGCGGGCTCGGTGGTCTGCTCCAAATGCTGCTTGAGTTCTTTCCCGACCCGAAACGTCAGGACCTGCCGCTCCGGAATCGGGTACTCGATCTTGTCACGGGGATTGCGCCCCACCCGGCCCTTGCGATTCTTGACTTGGAAAACGCCGAAATCGCGCACTTCCAGCCGGCGATACTCACAGATTACGTCCTTCAAACTTTCGACGATGCCGTCCACCACCACCAGGGCATCCTTTTCCTTTACATCCAGCTTTTTTGCTACTTCCCGAACGATGGCCGCCTTGATCATATACGCCTCCAGGAAATCCGACGCTTGCGATTTTCCGCAATCCTATGGAAAACACCGGGCCAGGCGCAAGGATTTTTTCCAGCGTCCACCCGTATTCAGACCCGCTCGCCCTTGTTCCCCGCCGGGTTTGCCAATCGGCTACGAAGAGGGCGGCGATACTTCCACCGGGAACAGATCCGTCAGTCGGAAAAGCTGAAACACATTGCCCATCTTCTCGTTGGCGACCAGCACCCGGAGATTCCCCCCTTGGCTCTCAATGTGCCGATATAGCCCCACGATCACGTTCACGCCAAGAGACGAAACCACGGTCAGAGATCTCAGATCCACCACCGCCTTTTTCTCATCCCCCGTCAGGGCCTCCTTGATCTGCTCCGTCCAGGCATGCGCGTCCGAGGCCGTGGGATTGCTGTCAAGAGTTACCCGGATTTCTTCCGGGCCACAATGGTCGATCCGCATGATCATCACTTCCAAACAATGGATTTCCGAATGGGTGGCAGAAGATAAAAGGCCGGTTTCTCCAGATCCCGATCCAGCCTCGCTCACTAAAGCACATGCAACCCACCCCCGCAACGGGAATCTCACAACTTCTGCCGAACCCTCAATCCTTCACGGACGAAACGGGGCGTGGCACGGGCGGGAGGGCTGAGGGAGGTTTTTTGTCGGTTCCGGGGTGCTTGGGCGGGTGCCGCCCTGAATCTCGCATTCTCGGGGGCTTCGGGGGC